>JAFDGA010000007.1 GCA_019309545.1 Deltaproteobacteria bacterium | reverse complement strand
CCGTTTCAACCGCCGCTTCTGGGAACCGCAAATGTTTAACCGGATGCTTCATGCTTGTCTCAATTCGGATACAAGCACTTTTGCAGAGCTAAGGACATAATCATAAAATGAAAAAGTATGTCTGTACCGTCTGTGGCTATGTTTATGATCCCGCGGCGGGCGATCCGGACAGTGGGGTGGCTCCGGGTACCCCATTTGAGAATCTACCGGATGATTGGTTCTGCCCGGTCTGTGGGGCGGCCAAGGAAGATTTTGCTCCCGAGGGGTAAAATCGGCTATTTATAACCCAAGTAATGATTGCGTGGAGGCCAGAAGATTGGGAGCCAGGGGCCGCAGACTCCTGGCCTCCCCTTAAATTAACCGCTTAAATGCCTCTGTTAATAATTCTTTCCCGGTTTTTTTCTCATTGCTTAAGGTTTTCAATCAGGGCACTGGCAAACCCGGAACAGGAGACCTCCCGGGCGCCGGGTAGCAACCGGGCCAGATCATAGGTGACGGTGCCGGCCATCAGGGTGCGGCCCAGACCCTGGTGGATCAGCTCCGCGGCCTCGGTCCAGCCTAGATATTCCAACAGCATGGCCCCGGACAGAATCAGCGAGCTGGGATTGACCTTATCCAATCCGGCGTACTTGGGGGCGCTGCCGTGGGTGGCCTCAAAGACCGCGTAACGGTCGCCGATATTGGCTCCGGGGGCCATTCCCAAGCCCCCCACCTGGGCTGCCAAGGCATCCGAGAGATAATCGCCGTTCAGGTTGGGAGTGGCAATAACGCTATATTCCTCGGGCCTTAACAGCACCTGCTGGAACATCGCATCGGCAATGCGGTCCTTGATAACCACCTTGCCGGGCGGACGCTGGCCCTGATAATCCTGGGCCAGTTGGTCCTCAGTAAGCACCTGGTCGCCAAACTCAGACGCGGCTACTTCATAGCCCCAGGATTTAAACGCGCCTTCAGTGAATTTCATGATATTGCCCTTATGCATCAGGGTGACACTGGGGCGTTGATGAGTCAGGGCATATTTCAGGGCCTTGCGGACCAACCGCTGGCTGCCCGCGGCCGTCATGGGCTTAATGCCGATGCCGGCCTCGGGGGCAATGTCACAGCCCAACTGCGAATTTAAAAATTCAATAACCTTGCGGGCTTCCGGACTTTGGGCCGGCCATTCAATACCGGCATAGACGTCTTCGGTGTTTTCGCGGAAGACCACCATGTTGACCTTTTCTGGGGTTTTTATGGGGCTGGGGGCCCCTGGGTAATAGCGCACCGGCCGGATGCAGGCATAAAGTTCCAGTACCTGCCTCAAGGTGACGTTAAGCGAGCGGAAGCCGCCTCCCACCGGCGTGGTCAGCGGGCCTTTGAGGGCCACCAGATATTCCTGAATGGCGGTAATGGACTCCGGCGGCAGGTAGCTGCCGCATTGTTGCGCCGCCTTTTCTCCGGCCAGAATTTCCTGCCAGACAATCCGGCGCTGTCCGGCGTAAGCCTGTGAAACTGCAGCATCCAGGACCCGAACCGTAGCCCGCCAGATGTCGGGTCCAGTGCCGTCTCCTTCAATATAAAGAATAATCGGGCAATCCGGAACCTGGAGTTGCCCGTCTCCGCTCATCGTCAGCTTTTGACCCTGAATAAGATTATTCTCATTCATAAACGCAACTCTTCCTTTGCTATAAATCTGATAATGGCCAGGGGCGATTAGTGTTGTATATTATAAACAAATTTGGCATGGTTTTTTGCAGGTGGGATCCCCCGACCCCTATAGAAATGGCGCGATTATCAGTGCCGGTCACCGGCTTCTTCCTAACCCATGATATGTATTTGATATTACAGTGGCTTAGGTTAATAAGAGCGGCTCCGGCCTCATGGTCATTTCCGGGGTCGGACCGATAACTTTAAGCACTGCCGCCGGTATCAGGCTTTCGGCCAGACCCAGCAGGGCATAGCCCCTTCCGGGGGGCAGCTTCAGGCTTTCTGGCCGGACCGCGCCGGGCATACTGAGCGCCCGCAAGCCGCCGTCTCCGCCGATGGCCAGGCAAACCGCCGGGGCTCCCTCTGCATGCCTGGTCCAGAAGACCTGTAAATCAACCGGAGACCCACTCAGAGCGGTAGACCAGCCGATCAACATTTCTTCATCGCCCTCCGGGTATTGGATAGTTAATTGCGACCCCTGCCAGATGGGGGACAGCACCCACAGCCGGGTTAAGGCCATGCCCTGGGGAACATTGGGGTTAGGTTTGACCCGGTAATCAATATATTTAATTGCCATCTGAGGTAACCTCGACCAATACTTTTAAGACCTCTGGTTGCTGAGCATATTCCAAGGCCTCTCGGGCCTGTGCCAGAGGGAAGGTCCGGGAAATCAACGGCCGGGGGTTTACCAGACCATTAGCCAATAATCGCAGCGCCGGGGCAAAGGGCCCGCAACGGGAACCAATAACCGTCACTTCCGGTACCACCAGCAGGGTCGGGTTGAATTCCAGGGTCTGTTGATAAGTGCTTTTGGCAACAATAGAACCCTGGGGGCGCACTGCCGCCAGCGCGGTGTGCCACCCGGCGGGTGCGCCGCTGCACTCGACCACCAGATCAAAATCAGGAGGGAAAATCCTACCTGGCCCGGAGCCCTCTTCTCCAACAAAGTGGTCGGCCTTATGAGTAATCACTCCTAAAGCGGCCACCAGGGCCATTTTTTCCGGATGTCGGCCCACCAGGTGCAGTTCAGCGCCGGTCAGCCGCAAAGCCAAGGCGCTGAGTAGCCCCAACTTGCCATCACCCACGATGAGGACTTTAGAAGTTGGGGAGATCGGCACCTGGACCAAGATTTCCAGGGCCGCAGCCAATGGCTCGGTGAACACTGCAACTGCATCCGGCACCGAGTCCGGCACCTGGTGCAGATTGGCCAGCGGCAGAGTCAAATATTCGGCCAAGGCCCCATCCCGGCCGCTAATCCCCAGGACCGTGCGCTGCTGGCAGTGTTTCGACTGCCCGCGCTGGCAAAGGAGACACTGACCACAGCCGATATTGATTTCCCCTACCACCCGCTGGCCGATCCAGGCCGGGTCCGAAGCTGCCTCGACCCGCCCGACAAATTCATGTCCCAAGATGCCCTGAAACTGCTTATAGCCCCCAGTGATTTCCACATCGGTCTGGCACAGGCCCACCAGCCTTACGCGGATCAGGGCCTCCCCGGCCTGAGGCTGCGGCCGCGGCACCTGGACCAGACGCAATTGGCCATCAAACCTCAGGGCTTGCATCAGCAATATTTTCCGCCTGTATCTTATCGATGCCGCTGACCCGGCGATAAAAATAGACCAGACCAGCCCGGTAATGTTCCCAGGTAAACTGCTCGGCCCGGTGCCGGGCCCTCAAGCCCATTTCTGCGGCCAACCCGCGATCCTCATAAAACTGGCTCAGGGAGGCCATCAATGGCTCCACGGTTTGGCTGGGTACGATCAGACCCTCGATGCCATGGCGGGCCACCGAACCGGCCTCGGGAGTGACGATAACCGGCAAGCCGCTGGCCATGGCCTCATAGGTGACCTTGGCGCTCCCTTCGTCCAACGACGGGAAACAGAACACCGTACTGTTATTATAAAGCCGCACCGGGTCTGACACAAAGCCCTCGATTTTTATGCCCGGCTCTCCTTCATAATGGGCCAGAAGTGGTCGGATTTCCTCGTGCACCGACCCCGCCAATACTAACTCGGCGTTCTTAAATCCCAGTCGCTGCCAGGCTTCCAACAGATAAGGCACGCCTTTTCGAAAACATAGTTGCCCTACGAACAAGACCCGGAACACCCGATCTATGGAGGGTTGGGGACGGAAACGGCTAACATCCACTCCCCTTGGAAGCAGGACCAACTTTTCAGGTGGATAACCCCGCTCCAGAAAAGTTTGCCGGGTAAATTCTGAGGGCACCAGGATATAATCGGCACTCTGGCATTCTTCCAGGGCGGTCGTGACTTCCCGGTGCCAGTGGTCCCACGCTCTAAGGAGCCGGAAGGGCGGCGGCGGCCAGCTTTGCCCCCGACGGCGATATTCCTCGGCTAACATCTCCTGGCTATGGCAGGGATGACAATAATTGCGCTCCAGAAGGGCGATAGCGCCGTGTTGCTTAGCCGTTTTCAGGGAATGCCAACATTCATGGGTCCAGCCATGGAAGATTTCCGGCGGCTGCCTAGCCAGATAACCCTTAGTAATGTAATCCAAATACATGCGTTTTAAGGAGTAATAATAACGGGCTGGCAGACCGGAAAACAGCTTGGTGGGTTGCAACCAGACATTTTTAATCAGGGCCGTGGGTATCTCGGTCGGCTTATAGCCATAGACGATGGCCTTTTGCAACATTTGGGCCCGATACGCAGCCACCACCGCCTGTTGGACCACATTAGCCAGTCCCACTCCCCCTAAGCGGGTGGCAGCAGCATAGACTAGCTGAGGGATGTTTGTTGCAGCCATTGCCAGGTACGTTGCAGGCCTTCGGCGAAAGTGGTTTGGGGCCGCCAGCCCAAAAGGGCGCCAATCCGCCGACAGTCTAAGATATTAACCGGGACATCTAAAGGCCGCGACGGCTTAAACTCAACCTGCGGCGGGTGGCCGGTGATTTCCTCTATGGCCTCCAGCAATTCCAGCAGTGACAACCCATAGCCACTGCCGACGTTAAAAATCCGCACCCCATTTTCTGGGGGGCGATAGCGCATACAACGATACAAGGCCCGGGCCAGGTCCCCCACATAAAGATAATCCCGGACAACACGGCCATCTCCCCAGATTTCGATGGGCAGCCCCCGGAGGGTGCGGTAGAGAAATACCCCCACAGCCCCGAGGGGGCGGGTAAGGTCCTGGCCTTCGCCAAACGGGTTGGCCCCCCGCAACACCACATATTCCTGGCCGCGGGTTACCCGGAACAGCTCCAGGTATTTTTCTACCCCTAACTTGGTGATCCCATAGGAACAGCGCGGTTCGCAGCTATGATCCTCCGGGATCGGAATCTGCTTGGGTATGCCATAGACCGTCCCGCCCGAAGATATAAAAATTACTTTCTTAATCCCTGCGGTTACACATGATTCCAGGAGCTTCACGCTACTGTAAAGATTAGTTTGGATATCGGCCCCTGGATCCTGGTTGGAAGTTTGCGGAATGGTACTCCAGGCCAGATGATAGAGGATGTCGATCCCCTCAAGCACCTCAGGGTGTTGGGGAATGTCTTTCATGTCCAGGGCAATATATTCATTTCCAGGTATCGGGCAAGTTTTAAGATCGACGATCCTGACCCAATGTCCCCGTTGCTGCAGCAGCGCCACCAGATGCGAGCCAACAAAGCCGGAACCACCTAAGACTAGGACATTTTCTTTGCTTTTATTCACCATCGCGAATCGATTTTCTCCCGGATTAATTGATCGTAAAGAGCCTGAATCTGCTGACCGTAACGGGCCACGGTAAACTCGCGGCTTATGCGTTCCTGCCCGGTCTGGGCCAATTGCCGGGCATACGCTGGTCTGTCCACCAGTTCCTGAATACACTCGGCCAGAGCCTTAATATCTCCCCGAGGGAATACCAGGCCATGCACTCCATGCTGCACCGCCTCGACATTACCATCGGCATCACTAACTATCACCGGCACCCCGGCGGCCATGGCCTCCAGAACGGCATTGGACAGACCCTCCTGATCACTGGGAAGCACGAAAATATCAATTGCCGCCAGAATATCCGGGATATCACGTCTTAGCCCCAAAAAGTGGGTAATATCGGCCACCTCATAATCTTTGGCTTGTTGCTTGACGCGGTCTTCTCCCCGCCCGGCACCTACCACTAGACATTCCAACGGATAGCGTTGCCGCAATGTCTGTAGAGCCGCGAAGAGATAACGGTGACCCTTTTCAGGATCAAGCCGGGATATCACCCCCACAACTTGATTATCAGGTTTTAGGTGGAGTTTTCTTCTGATCTCTGCTTGTGGTCGCCTGGAGAGAAGATATGAGGGATTAACCCCATTGTAGACTACTCTCACTCTGGCAGGGGACAGTTGATGCCAATCAATCACCTGCTCTCGGACCGCCTGGCAGACGGCTATATGGAGATCGGTAAAACGACCAAGAAGCTGGCTCAAAATGGCTCGCTTAAATCTATAATGGCGAAAAACCACATGCTCATGGGCAATAATGATCGGCACTCCGACTAAAAGAGCGGCGATACGTCCATATAAGGCCGGATGATAGGTGGAAGCGTGAAGTATATGGATATGCTTTTCCCGCATTATCCTGCCAAGTTGTTTAATAATCTGCGGCCAAGCCCTGCGCCCTTTCAATCCCAGATTGATCACCTCGAACCCGGCCTGAGCGATTTCCCGGCCGATAGCCCCGTCATTTTCAATAGCGCAAGCGATTGGTCGATAACGCTCAGGATCTAGATGTTGAAAGAGGTTGAGCACTCCTTGCTGCACCCCGCCCAGGTTAAGACCGATGACTACCCGCAATACATTGATACTGTTTGGCATGGCGATTACCCTGGATGTTTTTCGGCAGCTACCGCGGTTAGGGCGTCCAAGGTCTCCTGGGCTGTCCGTCTCCAGGAAAGGTCAGCGACCGCGGCGACCGCGGCGTCCTGAATGCGGCGGTCATCCCGACTTTCCGTAAACCGGGCCAAAGCTGCGGCCAGGCCCTCCAGATCATCAGGCCGCCCCAGAATCACCCCGTTTTCCTCCGGGGTAATAAACTCGGCGGCCCCATTGGCCGCGGTGGTAACTACCGGCCGCCCGCAGGCCAGGGCCTCCAGGACTACATTGCTGCAGGGGTCGTAAATAGTTGGCAGCGCCACTACCGCGGCTGCAGCATAAAACCGCTCCACCCGGGGTTGGGGGCCTAAAAACCGAACTCGTGAGGCCACGCCTGACTTCCGGGCCAGGCGCTGATAAGACCCGGGACGTCCCTGACCGACAACTAACAGCAGATTGCGGGAATCCCGAAGGCGGGCCACAGCCTTTATTAAAAAAGCCAGCCCTTTGCGCCCAAACCCGGAGCCGACAAAGAGTATAATCGGTGGCAGCGGCGATAACCCCAATTCTTGGGCCACAGCGGTCCGTAGATCTTTAACCGCCGCCGGGGAAAACCGCTCCCGGTCAACGCCGTTATAGATCACCCGGATTTTCGTCGGGTCCACCCCATAATGGCGCTCGATTTCGTCCCGGACCTGCTGGGAGTTGGAAATCACTCGTCGCAAACAGGCGCTCTGAAATAGACGTTTTTCCAATCCCAGCAGCAGCCGATGAAAGGGACTTATGGTCATGCTCAGGCGCTGCCCGCCGGTGGCGTAGGGCCAGCGTCTTATCAGCCATTCCCGGTGACAGCCATCTCCGGCCCGGTAGACGTCCTGGTCCAGGGTCCGTTCTAGACTATAAATGACATCAAAATGTTCTTTTTGCAACAGCCGTCGGGTATTGAGGGCAAAACTCAGAACCCGCCCGCTCTTGCCGCCCCAGGCCGGCACCGGGAGCCAACGGAGCTGGCCACTGTGCCCTTCTGCAGAGGTCTTCCCCGGCCCGGTAGTAGATAGAATGGTGACCTCATGGCCCTGGCGCAGGAATTCCTGGACCAGGTAATCCAGGGTGTTTTCCGCCCCGCCCCAGGCGGTGTAACGCTGGCGGATCAGGGCGATTTTCATGGCCCCAGTATCTGCGCCACGCCCGCCAAGACCTCGGCCGGGGTAAGTTCGGTCAGACAGCGGCTGACCTTCGAACCCTGGCAGCCATCCTGACCACAGGGCTGACAATCCCAGCCTTTTTTGATGACCACGTGCCCTTGGCCCCAAGGCCGCCAATTATAATCGCCGGTAGGACCGAACAGGGCCACCGTTGGGGTGCCGACTGCCGCGGCCAGATGCATGGGAGCGCTGTCCACCCCCAGAAACAGCCGGGCATGGGAGATCAGGGCTCCTAACTCTTTCAAAGACAGGCGGCCCGCCAGGTTAATGGTCGGAACCGAAACTTTCCGCATGATGTCCGCCACCAGGTTTAATTCCCGGTCCTCTGGGGCGGCGGTCAACACCACCGGTAACTGATAGTCCTGTTCCATAACCTCGATTACCTGAGCATAACCAGAGGCGGTCCAACTTTTAAACAGCCAACGGGCCGCGGGGTGCATCAGAACAAAGCCTCGATCCTCAAGATGATGCTTCTCCAGCAATTCTCGCACTCGGTGGTCGACCGTGCCATTCCAATAAAATTTTAACCCGGTATCCTGGGGCTGCCACCCCAGGGCCTGAACCGCGGCCAGGTTCTGCTCCACGGTATGCCAGCGCACCGGCGGCCGGGGCAGGAGCAGGTTAAAGGCATAACGCCGCTGCCAGCCAGGACGCCCCGGATTATCAAAACCGAGGCGTTGGGAAGCACCGCTGAGCCAGGTGTAAATTGCCCCCCGGTCGCCTCCGGAAAGCTCCAGCACCAGATCAAAACGCCGTCGCCGCAGCCCTAGGGCAAAACTGAGCGGCTCCCACCACTGCCGGGGTCTGGAGTTCACGATCAGCAGTTCATCGATACTCGGGTTATCGGTCAGCATGGCCTCGGTGCCCTGGCGCACCACCGCGCTGACCAGGCTATTAGGCCAAGCTTCCTTCAAGGCGGTAAACACCGGGGTGGCGAGCAAGACATCGCCGATGTGTTTAAGCCTGATGACCAGGATGCGGTTAAAAACCATCTTCTCCCAAACTACCGCTGCCCCTGGCTATCCCGCGCTCTGACTGATGGATAAATTCCAACAGATACTTCACTTCAGGTGTAAGCGGCACCTCGGCCTCTATCCGTTTCACGGCCTCTGAGATATTCACCGGCCGGTAAAACAACAACTTATAAGCCTGCCGCAATGGTTCAATCTGTTGCCGTTGGAACCCGGCCCGCCGCAACCCCACCAGGTTGAGGCCGCACACTGTATGGGTACCGTCCAGCAGGCAAAAGGGCGGCACATCGCGGGAGGTCCGGGAGCCGCCCCGCATCAACGCCAGCCGGCCTACCCGGCAGAACTGGTGAATGAGGCAATTCGCCGAGATAAAGGCCTGATCTGCCACCGCCACATAACCACCGATCAGTGCTCCGTTGACCACGATGACCCGGTCGCCTACCGACGAATTGTGCGCCATGTGACTCAGGGCCATGAGAAAATTATGATTGCCGACCCGGGTGGCAGTGCCCGGCTTGGTGCCCCGGTGGATGGTGACGTATTCCCGGATAATATTATGGTCGCCGATAATGGTGTAACTTTCTTCCCCTTTAAAGGCATAATCCTGGGGTTCATGGCCGATGATGGCCCCGAAGGAAATCAGATTATGCTTCCCAATAATGGTATGAGGGCCGATGTAGGCATGAGCCTGAATCCGGGTACCGGTCCCGATGCGTGCCGGTCCCTCAATGATCACCCCCGGGCCGATCTCCACCTCGGGGGCCAATTCCACGCCGGGGCCGATCCTGGCCGTGGGGTCAATATTCATGCCGAGACCTCGTTGGTCTGGGCCTGCTGTCGCAACTCCCGCAATTTGGCATACTTCAAAAAATTATACACACTGTACAGCACCGCCAGGGTATATCCGGCCCGGCCTTCCAGGAAACCTTTTTTAAGAAAATAGAGATTGACAAAGGTCAACCAGGGCCGCCACAGGAGTTCCCCCCAGCAAGGGCGTTTTCCCTGTTTGACCAGTTCCCGGGCCGCCAGCAGGGAATACCGATCCATGCGCTGCACAAAATCGCTGAGGTTGTCATAGGTATAATGTTCCAGAGGATGCTGCAAGGTACCGACCCTGCCGTCGACTGCCACCCCCTCGTGGACTTCCCGGTCCACAAAATGCCCCTGGCCGCGGCGAAACAGCCGGATAGTATAATCTGGATACCATCCCAAGTGTTTGATCCACTGGCCACAGAAAAAATTCTTGCGGGCCACCCGGTAGCCCTCCAGGGGGCCGTCGGCCCGGACATGCTCCTGAATTTCTTCCCTCAAGGCCGGGGTAACCCGCTCATCCGCATCCAGGCTAAAGACCCATTCCATCCGAGCCTGATCCAGAGCCAGATTTTTATTCCAGGCAAATCCCTGCCAGGGGACGACAAAAATCCGGTCCGTAAAGGCCCGGGCCAGCTCCACGGTGCGATCGCTACTCTGCGAGTCCACCACCACGATCTCCTCCGCCCACCGCACTGACTCCAGACAGGCGACAATATTGGCCTCTTCATTCAAGGTGATGATGGTAACCGTAAGACGCGCCATAACCGTCAGGGCAGTTTTTTGGCCTCGTCGATGAGCATGATGGGAATATCGTCTTTAATCTCATAGAGCAACTTACAGCGTTCACAGATCAGCCCGTCGCCAGTTTCATTAAGATGGATTTCCCCTTTGCACTGCGGACAGGCCAGAATCTCTAATAGTTCTTTGCTGATTGCCATTTTGCTCCCATTCTTTTACCAGAATTAAATTGAGACCTTGGAGTGAAGGTTGCCTACTGGAGGTTATCAAAATCAGGGTCAAAACTCAACAAGTGAAATTCTCTTTATTTTTCAGATGGACATAATCTTTACCATGGCGGTAAGTACTGAGAATTATTGCTCCGATCCTTAAAGGGTTGGGGGGAGTGGGTTTGGGAGAGATGGCAGAGGTTGCAGACCCCTGGCCCCATCTCCCCAGATCAGGTTTTATCTGCAATCATTTCGGTTACTTGCGTATTGAGCAACAGATGTATTAAACGATCTTCCGAATCTAATGCAATCCCCGGTCAGATAAGCTATGATTATAACTGAATACCAATTGAGGCCGGGGTTTGCAGACTGGTAAAAATACAAAGAAGTGTCGGCTGGACCGATTAATGGTGGAGCGCGGGCTGGCCCCGAGCCGGGATCGGGCCCAGGCCCTGATCCTGGCCGGCAAGGTGCTGGTAGCCGGAGTGCCGGTGACCAAGGCTGGGGCTTTGGTCTCCGCACAGGACTCCCTGACCCTGGAAAGCCCTGATATTCCCTATGTTAGCCGCGGAGGCGTGAAGCTGGCCGCAGCCCTGGAGCACTTCCAGATCAGCGTTACCGGCAAGGTGGTTTTGGATGTCGGCGCGTCCACCGGCGGCTTTACCGATTGTCTGTTACAGCGGGGGGCGCTCCGGGTCTACGCGGTGGATGTGGGCTATGGCCAATTGGCCTGGAGCCTGCGCCAGGATGCCCGGGTGATCCTCCTGGAACGCACCAACATCCGCTATCTGCCGCCGGAAGCCATTGCCGAACCGATCGATCTGGCCACTATAGACGTCTCTTTTATTTCCCTGAAACTGGTGTTGCCCCGGGTCAAGGAATTTGTCCGTCCCGGTGGGGAAATCATCGCCTTGGCCAAACCCCAGTTCGAGGTGGGGCGGGAGCAGGTAGGGAAGGGCGGGGTGGTACGCGATCAAGGCCTGCAACTTCAGGTGGTGGACGATCTCAAAGCCCTGGCCACATCCCTGGATCTGGAAGTCATCGGCCATTTACCTTCGCCCATTCTGGGTCCCAAGGGTAATCAGGAATATCTCCTCTACTTCCGGCGGATATAATTAAGCTCCAGAATTCATTGACCGAACTTGGTATTATGAGGCGGACGAAAAGCTGGTGTATTTAATTCAGGCAATCTCGGCGTCGGTCAGGTAACAGGCGGGGTCGGGGGCCCACAGGTCGCCGGTCAGGGCCTCGGCCCGGACCCGGAGATTGCCGCTGCAGACCTTAAGCCAACGGCAGGTAGCACAACGGCCCCGGACATGGCGTTTTTTATCCTTCAATTGGGCCATCAGGGGGTTGCTCAGATCCGTCCAGATTTCGCTAAAGGGCCGCTGACGAACATTGCCGAAGGAATAATGCCGCCAGAACTGATCGGCATGCACCTCGCCATCCCAACTGATGCAGCCGATGCCTCGCCCGGAGTTGTTGCCTTCGTTCATGGTCAACAGTTCCAGGACTTCGGCGGCCCGGGGAGATTTTTCCTGGAACAGGCGGAGATAAATATATGGGCCGTCGGCGTGGTTATCGACGGTAAGCACTTCTTTGGGGTGGCCGCGCTCAAACAGATCGCGGGTGCGATACAGGATCAGATCTACCACCTGCCGGGTTTCGGCGTGACTGAGGGCCGCGGATATCAAGCGGCTGCCGCGGCCGCTATAGACCAGATGATAAAAACAGACCCGGGGGATGTGGTGGGTTTCGATCATATCAAAGATGGCTGGAATCTCTCGAAAGTTCAGGCGATTAATCGTAAACCGAAGGCCGACTTTGATGCCGGCCTCCTGGCAGTGGCGGATCCCGGCCAGGGCCGCGACAAAGGCCCCGGACTGGCCGCGGAAGTGGTCATGAGTAGCCTCGGTCCCATCCAGGCTGATGCCCACGTAAGACAGACCCTGGTTTTTTAACTCCCCGGCCAGCTCCCGAGTGATCAGGGTGCCGTTGGTGGAGATCACTGCCCGCATCCCTAGTTCCACCGTGCGGGCCACCAGTGTTAACAGATCCGGGCGCATCAGCGGTTCACCGCCCGAGAACAGTACCACCGGCACCCCAAAGGCCTGGAGATCCTCCAAGAGAGCCAGGCCTTCCGCTCGGGTCAGTTCATCGCTGGCGGCCGCGGCGCCGGCCTGAGCATAACAATGGATGCACTTCAGATTGCAGCGCCGGGTAACGTTCCAAACCACTACGGGCCGTTTATCCGCAGAAAATTGCAACAGATGTGAAGGCAGGCGGCTGGAGTGCCGTCCATAGCGCAGAACATCAGCCGCCTCCACTGCCCCACAATAGAGTTTGGATACCCCGATCATTTTTATTACTAGCTCAATAGGAGGCCTTGGCCCCATGCTTGGGCCATTTTATCTGAAAAGCAGGGACCAGGATTTGCCCAGTGCAAAAGTTAATAAGGAGAAGCACCGGTTAAACCTCTCCGTCGGTGACCGAGACCAGTTCGATATCAAAGATAAGATTGCGGCCCGCTAAGGGGTGGTTTCCATCCAACACGGCAAAGTCATCCCCCACTTCCATGACCCAGACTACATAGGTTTGTTCTCCGACTCTGGCTTGGAGCGGATCGCCCACACTGGCCTCGGGCGGTATCAGATTGCGGGGCACGCGTTGTTCCAGGCCCGGTTGTCGGGGCCCGTAGGCCTCCTCGGCGGCTATTTCGATGGTTTTCGACTCGCCCGGCTTCATCCCCACCACCGCCTGGCTGACTCCGGGAATCACTTCATTACTTCCGGCAATAAACTCCAGCGGGTCTTGGCCTTGCGAACTGTCAAACACCGTATCGTCATCAAAACGGCCGGTATAGTGGATTTGAACCCGGTCTCCAATTTTTGTAATGTTCATGAGCTCCTCCATTTCGTTTTCGGTTATTGTTGGGGCGTGAAACCTAACCACCTCAACCAGACTCCGTATTCCATCTTTATGAAATGTTAGAGCTCTGCTGATAGCAAGGATCCACGCTGGGTGGCAAAGCCCAGGTTAATCAATTAGCATTTTAAGATTACCGCAGTTGACTTATTTGAGGGATATTTCCCTGCGCCTAATGCTTGAGAACGACAACATCCTTCATTTATTCGGGGGCATCCGCCCCCCAGAATTTATTGTGATAGTTTACCGCCTCCCGGGCCAGAAAGTCTGTTGCAGAGACTCTTGAAAAAGCTGGTTCAAGAAACTATCCAGATCGATTATGGCTTCTCGAGGCAACAGAAAGGTATTTTGAGAGCTTTTGTCCCGCACCAGTTTTAAAGCATATTCCAAATCCTTGGAAAACTGCTTACAGACCTCTGCGGCTGAAATGCCGCCGGTCAAGGCCCGCCGCAGAATCTCATCCACTGCTGCCTGGTCAAAGCTAAGATGAATCTGATGATCGGTATAAAAGTCGTCTTCAAAACGCCGGACTTGGGCGTACAGCCGGCAGATCTCATCGAAGGCGGTGTGCAGGTCGCAATCCCAGCGCAGATATTGGTCAACCATCAGCTCTACTCGGTAATCGGTCAGAGGCATATGATAATGCCGCAAGAATTCTTTCTCCCGCCGCCAGACCGATTCTTTCAAAAGCTCCCGTTCCCGTGCTGCTGCGGCCTGAAAGCGCTCTTTGAGTCCTGGATTATCGGGATTGGCCAATAATCTCTCCAATTCCTGTTCAGGATTGGCTACCACATCGGGAGTAATGAGAAGTTCGGTAATTTGGGTCGACGGCAAGCGTTTCTCAAATTGAATCAGAACCTTTTCAGTGGCGCTGACCAAGCCCCGGGCCCCAGTCTTCTCTTGAGCCGCCAGTTCCGCCAACTGCCACAAAGCCTGGTCTTCGAATTTGATGTCAATCCCATAAGCCCGAAAATCTCTCTTTTTGCTGATAATTATAGGATTATTAGGGTTTTTCAAAATCTGGTAGAGATCGTCCGCGGTTAATTCGTCCAGGACGACCACTACCGGCAGGCGGCCAATAAATTCGGATTCAAACCCGTATTTGATGAGATCTTCGGCAGCTACCTTAGACAAGAATTCTCGATCGGCCTCTTTGGCCCGAGGGCGACCGTGAAAGCCAATTTCTTGTTTGCTCAGACGTTCCCGAATAATCTTATCGAGGCCGTAGAAGGCGCCGCTGACGATGAATAGAATATTCCTTGTATTAAGGGTTCGTTTCTCGCGTCTGCCAGTTTTGCGATATTGTTCAATCGCTTGAATCTGGGAGATCGGATCATGCGGTACCTTGAGATCGACTTCGGTCTCTTCCATGGGTTTGAGCAGCGCCCGCTGCACGCCACTGCGCGACACATCTGGGCCGATAAGATTGCCGGCCGAGGCGATTTTATCGATTTCATCAATATAAATAATACCATATTGGGCCAGTTCCAAATCATCATTGGCCTCGTAGACCAGATCCCGGATCAGATCTTCAACGTCACCGCCTACATAGCCGGTTTCGCTGAATTTGGTGGCGTCGCCTTTAACAAAGGGCACGCCGATCTTTTTGGCAATCAATTTGACCAGATAGGTCTTGCCTACGCCGGTAGGTCCGATAAGAATGATGTTATTCTTGATTGACCCCACACCGGGCTCCGGCCGCTTGCCATCCTCTAAAGAATAACGGATGCGGTTAAAATGAGTGCAGACTTTGGTAGCCAGAACACTTTTGGCCCGGTCTTGTTTAATGACGTATTCGTTGAGGTAAGCCTCCAGTTCCTCGGGCCTGAGGTTAAAATTGATTTTGCTTACCCCTTTGGCTCTGCCGCGGCCCTTGCCATCATCCATTACGGGCTTGGGCATGATAAACGGCGAAATAATTTTGATACGATCCCCATACTTTTTGGATAAATATTCACTCAGTTCTTTTTCTAGTTCCTTCTGGTCGGGGAATTTATTTTTGGTGTCGTCCATGGTTCCCTTATAATAGTTAATCGTTTTTAAACTCAAGTGGAAATGAAAGGGCAACCTCTTGGCTGCCCCAGCTTTTCTTCATTATAAATATTTATCGAGCAGATTTCAAGGGACCCATAAGATTTAGCAGTACTTGCTATCAAGCCGGTAATTAGTATATAATAAAATTGTAAATAAGTTTGGGAGGTATGCTTATAGATCGAACCCTGGGTAATCTGACCGGCCTTAAACCACAACACCTACGCCGGCTGGACAAACTTTATCGTCGCAAGGTCACGGGCCACCGGATCATTACCCCGGAGCTGGCCCGACAACTGGCGGAAATTTCATGCGAAATCAACCGCCAGGTGGGTGTCCTGCTGGATCGGCAGGGGAGCATCGCCTTGGTTATGGTCGGCGATCAGAAAAGCCTGGTGATCCCACCCCTGAAACGCCAGCGACGCGGGGGCACTCGTCTTAGCGGCCTCAGGCTGATTCACACTCATTTAAAATCTGAGCCTTTAAGCCAGGATGATCTGATGGACCTGGCGCTTCTGCGCCTCGACCTGGTTGCCGCCCTGGAAGTCCACTCCAATGGTCTGCCGGGGCGCTGCGATATTGCCCATCTCTTGCCGAAAAGCATCGCGGGTCAAAACTGGACCTTTATTCATGCCGACCATGTCGCCAATCTGGAAGTTGATTACATCGCGCTGGTGCATTCTCTGGAAGAGGAGTTGGCTCGCAACGGTAGCCCGCAAACCCAAGGCGACCACCGGGAGCGAGCCATCCTGATCGGGGTCAGTACCAAACCGCGTTACCTAGCCGAGGATTCCCTCCAGGAATTGAAAGAGTTGGCCCAATCCGCCGGACTCCAAGTGGTCGATATCATCCACCAGCAACGCGCCCGGATCGACCCCCGTTTTCTCATGGGCAAGGGCAAAATCGCCGAACTGGTCATTCACGCCTTGCAATCGGGTGCTGACCTGCTGGTTTTTGACGCTGAACTCAACCCCTCCCAGGTACGGTCCATTACTGATTTCACCGAGCTCAAGGTAATCGACCGCACCCAGCTTATCCTGGATATCTTTGCCCAGCGGGCCCGCAGTCGGGAAGGCCAACTTCAGGTCGAGATGGCCCAGTTGAAGTATCTCCTACCCCGGCTGGCCGGCCGCGATGATGCGCTGTCCCGCCTCACCGGTGGCATCGGGGGGCGAGGACCGGGTGAAACTAAACTGGAAATTGACCGCCGCCGGGTGCGGGAACGGCTGCATCGCCTCCGGCAAGAACTGCATCAGATCAGGAGTTCCCGCCAGGTGCGCCGCGCCTCCCGGCAGCGGCAGAGCCTGCCCATTCTGTCCATTATCGGTTATACCAACGCCGGTAAGTCCACCCTGCTCAATACCTTGACCCACAGCCAAGTACAGGCCGAAGATCGTCTGTTTGCTACCCTGGATCCGAGCAGCCGGCGTTTGCGCTTCCCCCGGGAGCGGGAGGTGATTATCACCGATACTGTGGGTTTTATCAGGGACTTACCCAAAGATCTGTTGGAGGCCTTCAAGGCCACTTTGGAAGAACTGGATGACGCCGATCTCTTGATCCATGTCATTGATCTCAGCAATCCCCGGTTTGAAGAGCAGATGGAGGCGGTCCAGGGTATCCTGCAATCACTAAATCTACAAAATAAACCAGTGCTCCAGGTCTTTAACAAAATTGACCTGGTACCCGCATCGCTGGCTGCTTTGCAAACTCGGGTCCACCACGGGGTGGCTATTTCCGCTTTGGATCCGGCCACTTTAGGGCCGCTGATTCAGCGTCTGGAAGAGGCGGTAGAAAATCTAAATTCTCCAGCTCCCACCCCGGCTTGGCCTGCAGCTTCAGCTATGCGGATGGGGAAAACCCATCCTGATTGACAGAGCGGCAACGATCAGCATAAAATAACCCCATCGTCTTGCCGCGAGCCAAAAAAGATTGCTTCGGATCTCCCCTTACCCCTTTACAATAAAGGGAAATTTAGGATAGACGTTTAGGAACCTTTCTGGTTATAAGAGGGTGGATTTCTAAGCAAGTTTTTACCCTGGGTAATTATGGGCTACCGGAAGCGGAAAATTTAATAACAATCAAAAACCGTGTTATAGAGGTGTGTTATGTCCATCCTGGCAGTGCTGTTTCCCGGCCAGGGTTCCCAATACGTTGGAATGGGGCAGGCCCTTTACGAAGTGGATTACGAAGCCCGCCGACTTTGGGCCCATGCCGAAGCCATTACCCACCTTCCTCTGGCCCGCCTCTGTTTCGAAGGACTGATGGCGGAATTAACCGAAACCGTCAATCTTCAGCCCGCGGTCACCGTGGTCAATCTGGCCCTATACAATGCCCTGAGCCGGGCTGGAATCCGCCCCCATTTCGTCATTGGCCATAGTCTGGGGGAATATAGCGCCCTCTATGCCGCCGGGGTCCTGTCCGAGGACGATACTCTGAAAGCCGTGCAGAAGCGGGGTCAGGTCATGCATCGTGAGGCCCAACGTCATCCCGGGGCCATGGCCGCCATCCTGCGCCTGTCCAGGGAACGGCTGCAAGAATTGCTGGCGCCGTTGCAGGCCGAAGGGGTGCTGGCCCTGGCCAATTTTAATACCCCGGAGCAGATAGTCATTTCCGGGGAAGCCTCGCTGGTCAACAAGGCTATAGACCTGGCCAAAAAAGCCGGGGGCCGCGGCATCCCTTTGAAGGTCTCGGGTGCCTGGCATTCGGCTTTGATGTCCGAGGCCCAGCCCGATTTTGCCGCCTTTTTGGACAGACTGACCTTTAATCCTCCCACGGTTCCGATGCTGTTTAACGTCACCGGCCAGCCGGAAACCGATCCGGCCTGCATTCGCGACTACATGGCCCGGCAGCTGACTTCACCAGTGCTTTGGACCGATTGTGTGGCCTATCTGTTGGCCGCCGGAGTCGACACCTGGGTGGAAGTAGGCCCCAAAGACGTGCTTAAAGGTCTGGTCACCAAGACTCTGCCCCCGGATACTCCCTATAAATTTTACAATATCGAAGACCCCGCCAGCCTGGAAAGGTTTTTGACAGAGTTTAGCCCTTAAAATTTCACTCCAGTTCACCTTCATTCGTAAACTTCAGACAAAAGAACTCTTTGTTTCGGGGGAAAAATTCGACCGTAGCGGCCCGATAAACCTTGCATCCGGAATGGAGTTTGCTAAATTGAAATTTATTTGTAAATTTTCGCCGATCAAGGAGTGCGTTCGAACCAGGGCAAAAATCGATGTCTTTCCGCCGCCAACCACCGAAGGTCGGAACCGGGTGATCATTGAGGGCGTTGGAAGTCATTCCTTTTGCTTACGATGCACCACCGTTTATTTCGTCATGGTCAGCATCGGTTATATTGAGGGCGAACCGGAAACTTATGTCCTGCCCTTGGCGGTGGCCTGTGGGGAACGGCTAGATCAGGTTATGAGGGAGAACCCTCAGGCAGTGGTGGCCCGGCTGCAACATCAAGAGCGACAGGAGCTGCTTTATAAGGCCATCAGTCCCGAGGATATATCAGCCATGGAGAAATGGGCCCATTTTTGGCATTTTTGGGTCTCGACCGTTTTCCTGCAGAATTATTTTGCCGTTGCCGGTCAGGGTGGTTTTGTACCTTCTAACGGAGAGGAACTCCAGGTTCTGTTGGATGCCTGCTGCCTGGAGAAGGCCATCTATGAACTAGGCTACGAACTCAACAATCGCCCTGATTGGGTGAAAATTCCTCTTCGGGGCATATTGCAGCTTCTGGAGACCACTGGTTGAGCTAACCGGGATTTTAGATCAGGATAACGTGGCCTAACCTCATCGTTTACGATAAAAGATCAGGTTTACCCCGGCTGCAATATTTGAGAGTTAAGGGCTGAAGCTGATATTTAATTCCGATACCTTTTATCTTTAACACCAACCCAGAGGAGATGATGACACTTAAAGACGACAACAATAAAACTATTCGGCTTTCCGGGAGTGAGGCCCCAAGCGCGGCGAAATTTCCGGAAGTGAGCCTGTTAACCGAGGACGACCTTTATCTTTTTAACCAAGGAACTCATTGTCGCCTGTACGAAAAACTGGGTGCCCATATCCTTACCGGAGGTGAAGTTGAAGGGACTTATTTCGCGGTGTGGGCCCCGGATGCGGAGCAGGTTTTTGTTATCGGCGACTTCAATGACTGGGATAAAGCCCGGCACCCCTTGCGTCCCCGCGGCCAGTCAGGCATCTGGGAGGGGTTTATCCCGGGCGTCGGCCACGGGGCCCTGTATAAGTTTCACATTGTCTCCCGATACAGCGGCTATCGGGTGGATAAGGCATCTCCGTTTGGGATGTATTTTGAAGGTCCGCCCCGGACTGCCTCGGTGGTCTGGGATCTAGATTATGAGTGGCAGGATCAAGCTTGGCTGTCGGAACGGTGGCGGCACAATGCCCTGGATGCGCCGATGGCCATCTATGAGGTGCACCTGGGCTCGTGGCGGCGGGTACCGGAGGAGGATAATCGGCCCCTCAACTATCGCGAACTGGCACCCCGGCTGGCCCAATATGTCAAGCAGCTAGGCTTTACCCATGTAGAATTTCTGCCGGTCATGGAGCATCCTTTTTATGGCTCTTGGGGTTATCAGACCATCGGCTATTTTGCTCCCACCAGCCGCTATGGCACGCCCCAGGATTTCATGTATCTGGTTGATTACCTGCATCAGCACGGGATTGGCGTGATCCTTGACTGGGTGCCTTCCCATTTCCCGGTGGATGAACATGGCCCCGGTTTTTTCGACGGCACCCATCTCTATGAACACGCGGACCCGCGCAAAGGGTTTCACCCAGATTGGAAAAGCTTTATCTTCAATTATGGCCGCAATGAAGTAAAGAGTTTTCTCCTCAGCAGCGCCATTTTCTGGCTGGATAAATATCATGCCGACGGTCTTCGGGTCGATGCCGTGGCCTCCATGCTCTACCTAGACTATTCCCGTCAGGAAGGGGAATGGATACCCAATCAATACGGCGGCCGGGAAAATCTGGAGGCCATTAACTTTATCCGTTATTTCAATCAGGAGGTTTATAAAAATTATCCCGGCGTCCAAACCATTGCGGAGGAGTCCACCGCCTGGCCTATGGTCTCCCGTCCCAACTACGTCGGGGGCCTGGGTTTCGGTCTCAAATGGGATATGGGCTGGATGCACGATACCCTGCAATTTATGTCGACTGATCCCATTTATCGCAAATACCACCATAACACCCTAACTTTTCGAATGCTCTATGCCTTCCATGAGAACTTCATCCTGCCACTGTCGCATGATGAAGTTGTACATGGCAAAGGCTCCTTACTGGGGAAGATGCCCGGCGATAACTGGCAGAAGTTCGCAAACCTGAGGTTGCTGTTTGGCTATATGTACGCCCAAACCGGCAAGAAACTATTGTTCATGGGGGGAGAATTCGGCCAGTGGAATGAATGGTATCACGAAACCAGCCTGGATTGGCACCTGTTGGCCTATGCTCCGCATGCCTCTTTGCATAGGTGGGTGATCGACCTCAACCAGCGCTATCGCCGCGAACCGGCCCTTTATGAACTAGACTTTGACCCGGCCGGCTTTGAGTGGATCGACTGCAATGATGTCCTTAACAGCACCATCAGTTTCATCCGCAAAGCGCGTTCGACCGGCGACATTATTCTGGTGGTGTGTAACTTTACCCCGGTGCCGCGCCTAAATTACCGGGTAGGGGTGCCGCGGGGCGGCTTCTGGGAGGAAATCTTGAACAGCGACGCCGAATTTTACGGCGGCAGCGGTCACGGTAATCTGGGGGGATTAGAAGCTACCCCCTTACCTTGTCATGGCCGCCTCTATTCCCTTAATCTTACCTTGCCCCCTTTGGCCGCGGTGTTTTTCAAAAGCGGGGGTTAGCTGCCAGCTAGATGTTTCTGGGGTTGGGGAGGACCGGGTCCGCGTCGCCTCCCCAAGTCTCTGAACCCAATTTTTTAAGACTACCAACCACATACCATCATTCTGTTAAGCACCGCCGGGGCGGACGTAGGCTTATAACGATTGGTATCGATACCATTATGGATCACCCTAATCTTTTGGAGCGGGACGCCATAAAGGGCATGGACATCATGCTGCATGGCCCGGGATACGGCGATCACCCCATCGGCATTTCGATAGGCGGTTTTCTCCAACCAGGCGGCAGCCTTATATGCCGAACCCAGTTGTTCCGCTTTCCAGGAGCGCTGGGGTTCCAGGGAATGGGTGGTAAGGACCAACGTAATACCCATAAGCTGTTTCAGTAGACAACCGGCAAAATGAGTATACCAGGTATGACAGTGCAGAATATCTGCCTCCTGCAAGACCCCGGCCATGAAAAGGTTGCGCAGCAGGACATCGAAAACCTTCAGGTGGCGCTGGTCCTGAAAGGAAAAGGTAAAATCCGGGCTGATGCCTTGCACGGTGACATTGTCGGAAATCAGCTGTTGTTTGCCAAAACAGAGGATGATTATGGCATGTTGGCGATTCACCAGATTGGCCAGTTCCCGGCCCAGATACTCCAGGTGAACTCCGGCCCCCCATAAATATGGGGGGATATTCATTGGTTAACAAAGCAATTCTTATCAACGACCTTCCCGTTAACCGCTAAGCTAAAGAAGCAACTTACAATTCCAGAATCTGCGGGGCAATGGGTTGTCCCATAAATAGGCTGGCCAGCCGCTGGAAACCTGGGGTCAGATCAGTGGTCATATAGCGACGACCTCCCTGACGGGAGAGCCGGGTCTCGATCTCGGGGTGCCGCCTTAGATAGTCGGCCAACTTCTCCCCAGTCACCTCCGCCGAGCAGATAATCTTCAGGTCATTGCCCATGATGGCCCGGATTTGGGATTTGACGATGGAGTAATGGGTGCATCCCAGAATCAAGGTATCGACGCGGGCTTGTTGCAGGGATGCCAGGTACCTTTTGAGGATCAGTTCAGTGCCCTCCCAATCCTGCTCGCCGGCTTCGATAAGAGGGACCAGCAGCGGGCAGGCCTGTTGGAACACCTGGGTTGACGGCTTTAATTTCTTCAATTCAATGGCAAAGGAGTTGGAGGCCACAGTGCCCTCGGTGCCGATGACCCCGATGCGTCCCCGGGGGCTTTGCGCCAGGGCGGCCTCGACGGTGGGGATTACTACTCCCAGTACCCGCCGGTCCGGATAGTGAGCCGGCAGATATTCCTGTTGAATCCGCCGCAGGGCCTTGGAAGAGGCCGTGTGGCAGGCCAGGATGATCAGGATACAATCCTGTTGCAACAGATAATCGACGGCCTGGAGGGTAAAACGGTAGACCACTTCATCAGAACGAGTGCCATAAGGGATACGGGCGTTATCCCCTAGATAAAGGTAATCGTAGTCGGGCAGCAGCCGTAATAATTCCTTCAACACCAACAGACCGCCAAAGCCGGAGTCAAAGACGCCAATCATAGATACCTCGATTATTCCGACAGCTTGACCAAGGTTCCCTGCCTGAGCGAGGCCTTCAGGCTCAGGAGCATAAGGCCGTAACTGACCACCAAATAAACCAGGCCGAGCAGCAGACCCCATTCCAAAGGATGGGCTACCGAGGCCGGGAAACCATAAAAACTGCGAAAATACTCCAGGAAATAGGTGAGCGGAATTAATTCCGCCAGCCCTCGCACCCCGGTGGGCAGCAGGGACACCGGATAGTAAAGGCCGCAAAGGATCATCAGCAGATAGGTGATGGCCCAGGCGGTGATTTCGGCCCGGTGGCCAAAAATTAGCACCAACCCGATGACCAGAACTCCGGCAATGGCGGCCATCAGAAATAAGCCGACCAAAAAAAACAGCAGTGGCAGCAGGCCGGGCCGCCACAGCTCCATATTAAAATACCAAATACTCAGCGCTCCCATGATGGCAAATACCAGCAGGCCGCGCACAAAGCCAACTAATCCCGACCCCAGGACAATATGGCCCAGGCGGATGGGGGCGATAAACCCATGTTTGAGGCTTTTGCTCCAGACATCATAGAGCAAGGCATAGGAAATGTCCAGTTGGACAATCTGCATGGTGTTCATGGCCAACGCGCCGATCAATACAAAAGAGACGGTGGCCTCATCCAGTTGCAGAAATTGGGTCAGCAGCCCGACCGAAAACACCGCCACCAGGGGCCAGAAAAACATCTCGAATACGGCAAAGAAATTGCGGCGATTCATGATCCCGCCCCGGGCTGCAAAGGCCCAGATTTTAATGAATTCAGTGAGTAATCTCACGATACAACACCTCCAGGTCCACTTCTCGGAGCTGAACCTTAGCCAGGGAATTGCCGGTACGCTGCAACTCGGTCAGAATCGGCGCCAGGCGCAGTTCGGCCTGATCGACCACCAGCTCCACCACCGGAGGACGCTCCTGAAAGCTCAGCAGCCCTGGAAAGCGGCTGTAATCCAGGCGGTCCGGGGTTTTTTCAAAGGTCAGGATCAGCTGATCGCCGATTCCCAGACGGGTCTGCAGCTCGGGGATCGTGCCGCGGGCCATAATCCGCCCGGCCTGGAGAAAAGCCACCTCATCACACAGATATTCCGCTTCCCGCATATTATGGGTGGTGAGCAGGATGGTCAGGCCGGTAATCTGGTTGAGGCGGCGGATTTCGTCCCGGGTGTGCTGAGCCATCACCGGGTCCAAACCGCTGGTTGGCTCATCCAGAAATAACAACTGCGGCGCATTAATCAAGGACTTGGCCAGTGCCAAGCGTTGTTTGAGGCCGGAAGACAACCGGTCAAAGGGTACGCGACGATATGGTTGGAGCTCAAATAATTCAATCAATTCCTCGATCCGGGCGGTTAGGGGCTGCCCCCAGAGCCCGTAGAGTCGGCCGTAAAACCGCAAGTTTTCCGTTACCGTCAGGGACCAGATGAATTTGGCGGCGCCGCCGGCCAGATTGATTCGCTGGCGCAATCGCTGCACCTCGCGGCGGATATCCAGGCCCAGGATGGAAACCTCACCGGCGTCGGGAGCAAGCAGGGTGGCCAGGATCGAAATCAGGGTGGTTTTGCCCACCCCATTGGGTCCCAGAATGCCAAAGATTACTCCTTGAGAAACTTCCAGATCCAAATCTAGGAGCACTGGTTTGACCTGCCGCGGCCAAAAGCCGCGGCGATAAGCCTTGTCGATGCCCCGGGCCGCAATGGCTAATTCCATAAAATCACCGTGCTTAGGTTTAAATTTTTAAAATTTAACAGATTAATTCACTAATCAGCAATGGCTTTCTGGATGGCCGGGCAAGAAGGGGGTGATTCTCCCTGTGCCCACCAGGTTAGGTTTGCTTGCAATTCTAACCCTAGTGCGGTAAACTGGCGTATTATGGAAGAAATGCAGCGCTTCGTCAGTCCGCAGCGACAGCCGGAAGACATGGGTCTGGAACCTGGGCTGCGGCCCCGGTCGCTGGCCGAATTCGTCGGGCAGGAGGAGGTTAAAAAGAACCTGGAGATCGCCATTGCCGCGGCCCGGGGCCGGGGCGAAGCGCTGGACCATATCCTCCTGCATGGTCATCCCGGTCTAGGGAAAACCACCCTGGCCTGTATTATCGCCCATGAACTGGGGGTAGGGATCAAAACCACCTCCGGGCCGGTGGTCGAACGGGCCGGGGACCTGGCCGCGCTGCTGACCAACCTCCAGCCCGGCGATGTGTTGTTTATTGATGAGGTCCACCGGTTGCCGCGGGTGGTGGAAGAGATCCTCTATCCGGCCATGGAGGATTTCAGGCTGGATCTGATTATCGGCCAGGGGCCGGGGGCCCGGGCCATCAGGCTGGAATTGCCCCGTTTTACTCTGGTAGGGGCCACGACCCGGGCCGGACTGCTCACCCCAGCCCTGCGGGATCGCTTTGGCCTGATGCTCCGGGTAGAATTTTATCACCCTGATCATCTGGAAATCATCACCAAACGGACGGCGACCATCCTCCAGGTAGAGATTGACCCGGAGGGGGCCCGGGAGATTGCCCAACGCTCCCGCGGGACGCCGCGCATTGCCAACCGGCTGTTAAAAAGGGTGCGGGATTATGCCCAGGTGCGGGAAGATGGCCGCATCACCCGCCAGGTCGCCGATGCCGGCCTGAACCTATTGGAAGTCGATCGCCGGGGCTTCGATCGCATGGATCGTAAGATTTTATTGACTATCATGGATAAATTTGACGGCGGTCCGGTGGGAATTGACACCCTGTCGGCGGCCCTGTGCGAGGAGCGGGATACCCTGGAGGATGTCTACGAACCCTTTCTGATCCAGTGCGGCTTTTTGCATCGCACCCCCCGGGGCCGCATGGCCACCCGTCTGGCCTATGAGTATTTCGGTAAACCCCATAGGAAGGTTCTATATCCGAGTTTATTTGAATGAATAACCAGTTGAGCGGTCTGTACCTTGAAGCTTGAAACACCGATCCGCATGGGCCGTTGCCGCTATTGTGGCCAGGAAAGCCCCTTTATTTCCCAGACCCTGGGATTCTGTGCTGTCTGTATCCGCCAGCACTTTAACGAAGTAGGGCCGGAGATCGAAAAGCTGCATCAAGCCAGCCGCCAGGCTTTTGGCCTGCCGGTGCGGCCGCCGCAGGAAGCCACTGGCAAGCTCTGTAGCCTGTGTTTCCATGCCTGCCGCATCCCGGAAGGCGGCTATGGCTTTTGCGGGGCCCGGCGGGTGGAGAATGGCCAGCTCCGGGGCGGCGGCCCAGCCGGGGCCCGCCTCAGCCATTATAACGATCCCCTGCCCACCAACTGCGTGGCCGATTGGTTCTGCCCGGGCGGGACGGGGCGGGGCTATCCCCGCTATGCCCGTCGCCCTGGCCCGGAGCACGGCTATGTCAATCTGGCCGTCTTTTACCATGCCTGCAATTTCAACTGTCTGTATTGCCAGAACTGGCACTTTAAAAGACTGACCTTCAACAGTCCGGCTATTTCAGCCCGCCAGTTGGCCGCCGCCGTCCAGGAGAACACCGCCTGTATCTGCTACTTTGGCGGTGACCCCACTCCGCAACTGCCGCATGCCCTGGCCGCGGCCCGCTTCATCCAGCAGCAGTCAGCCGCCACCGGACCCCAGCGGCGCATCTGTTGGGAGACCAACGGCGCCCTAATGGAGCGCTGGCTGCAGCCCCTGATCGACAGCTCGCTGGACAACGGCGGGATTATTAAATTTGATCTCAAGTCCTTCAGCGAAGAGATTCACCTGGCCCTGTGCGGGGTCAGCAACTCTCAGACCTTGAAGAATTTTGCATTGCTGGCCACCCACTGGGAAGAGCGGCCAGAAGTGCCGTTGATCACCGCCAGCACCCTTTTGGTCCCCGGTTACATTGATTTAGAAGAGATCCACGGCCTGGCCCGGTTCATCGCCACCCTCAACCCGGATATTCCTTACAGCCTGTTGGGCTTTTACCCCCAGTTTTACCTCAATGACCTACCGGTTACCTCCCGCGACTTTGCTTTTCAGGCCAAACAGGTGGCCTTGGAGGCCGGAGTCAGACACGTCAACCTGGGCAATATCCATCTGCTGCATTGAGGTTTTGACTCACTCCCAGAATTTGATATGAAGCCGGTTTTTCTTTACCAACAGTGGCTCTGCGATACCTTACAAAGTTATTCGGCCACCCATAAACCCCCTAAATTGAAGGGCCGAATCCTGATCATGCCCCTCCGGCAATACGCTACCGCCTTGATGCAGGCCTATCTGGGGCAGTTTTCCCTGGCCTGGATTGCCGAGATTACCGGCACCCCGCTCATGGTGCTGAAGGGCTGGCGTCAGGAAACCGAATTTCTGATGGCCATGGATTGGAGCAAAGCGGTCTTTGTCGAATACTTCCGGCAGCGCCTGACCTTGACCGATTATTCCCTAGATCAATATCATGAAATTGCTGCCGAGTTCTCGCTGCTGGAGGCGTCGCTGCGGGTGTCCGGGCGGACTAAACTCTATGAAACGTTTCGAACTTTAGGGGAACGGCTCATCGGGCGTCACCGCTATGACTTGGGGTTAGAAAATTATGACCTGAACCTGTTCCGTCGCCTGCTGGTCTTTTTTATGGCCCTGGAACATTTTTGGCCAAGTCCGGCCGGAACCCGCCTGCAGGAAAGATTTTTACCTTTGGCTCTGGAAGTGGTCTGGCCGCAACTGGGATTGCCGTCTGATCTGGCATCCCAGTTAAGATCAGCCCAGGCCAAGTATTTCCTACCTCAGATATGTCAGGCCCTGGAGTTGCAACTCCACGAGCTTTTTGATAATTTACCTTAAGATCGGGAGTGCGGGGTTAACAACATGTCAGCCGATTATCGACCGGAACCCAGTTTCCAGCAACTTGAGGCTTCCGCTCTCTACTGTCCGCAATGTCAACAGGCCGTGCCGGTCCGCAAGCGCCTCCTGTTGATCCTTCCGGATGGCGAGCTGCATGAGTATTTATGTGTCTTTTGCGCCGCCAGTCTGGGGACCAAAATTGAGCGCCAGACCGAACCGGTGCCGGGGTTGATTTAATATTTTGATTGCCTTTATTGGGTTTTCTTATTCTGGCTTTTTCTGCCAGACGATCCGCGCATCCACCGCCCAACACCCTGCTGGAGTGGCGATCACTGGATTAATATCCAACTCTTGCAGA
This sequence comes from Deltaproteobacteria bacterium, assembly GCA_019309545.1. Lineage (NCBI taxonomy): Bacteria > Pseudomonadati > Myxococcota > Myxococcia > Deltaproteobacteria bacterium. The sequence goes on along the minus strand of JAFDGA010000007.1, from coordinate 51,387 downwards.
TCAGTCACCGATACCGCCAGTTCCGAGAGATTGGCCAAGGCTTGGGCCAGCTCTTCCAGGGCCACCGGGGGCTCGCCGCGCCCCCCCAAGAGCAATGGATAGGCTTTTAAGCTTAACAGCATCGCCTGGGCCTGCGGGACTGTCACCGGGGCCAGGTTATGGGCCACGTCCTGGAGGATTTCCGTATAGATGCCGCCCAGGCCGCAGACCACTACCGGCCCGAAAGTGGCATCCTGCTTGATGCCTAGGAGGATCTCCTTGCCGCTCAGCTGCTTCTGGACCAAAATGCCTTCCAGGAGCGCCCCAGGGGTATGACATTCCACCGCGGCTTGCAGGCGCAGAAAAGCTTGGCGCACCTGATCCGGACCGGAAAGATGCAACACCACCCCGCCTAGATCAGATTTATGGAGCCACTGGGGCGACACCACCTTGAGAACCACCGGATAGCCGTAAGCCTCGGCAATATCCACTGCCTCCTGGTCGGTCTTGGTCAAGCGACTGGGGAGGACGGGAATATCATAGGCTGCCAGGAACTCCAGGGCGGCCTGGCCCAGCAAGACAGACTCTCGGACTGGGCGTGGCATCTGTGGGCAGGGAACAGGCGGCCTGGCGCTGCCCCAGGACTCCGCCGTCGAGATAATGGCCTGATGATAGCGATATAGTTTGCCTAAGGCGGCCACCGCCCGTTCCACGGCAAAATAGCAGGCTACTCCCGGCACTTGGGCTAAATCCTGACAGGTCTGCTCCCGGTGATCGCCATAGAGCGATAGCACCAGGGGTTTACCGACCCGCTCCGGGCCTAGGCGATTGATCATTTTGGGGGTGGTCAACATATCCTGGTGCAGGGGCGAAGAGAGCGCGGGCAGCAAGCCCACTACTCCATCTATTTCCGGATCGGCCAGAAAGCCGGCCAGGGCGGTTTCGGCACAGCCGATAAAATCGCCGCTGACCATACCAATGGGCCAAAGATCCACCGGGTTCTGCAAACGATGCCAGTACGGGCCCTTGTCTTCCAGCATCTTACGGGTAGTCTTGGCTAACCGCCCCAGGGTCAGCCCTTCCTGGGTCAGGGCATCTACTGCCATGATTCCCAAAGCGCCGCTGGCCGTTGCCACCCCAAGACGCGGGCCTTTCAATGGCGCCAGTTGGCGGAAGGCCTGGACCGTATCCAATAACTCGGTGGCGCTGTTAACCTTCACCAGACCGGCCCGGGCAAAGGCGGCGGTAAACACCGCGTCCTCACCCACCAGGGAGCCGGTATGGGACAGCGCCGCCCGGGCCCCAGCCTCACTGCGGCCGGTCTTGAAGACGATAATGGGTTTGTTTCGGGTAATGCGGGAGGCCACCTCCAGGAATTTCCGCCCTTCGCTTAGGCCTTCCATATGCAGGACAATCAGTTCGGTTTCGGAGTCGTGTTCCAGGTACTCCAGAACCTCGACGAATCCCAGGTCAGCGGCGTTGCCCAGGTCAATGGCCTTGCCGAGCCGGCCGGTAAAGGATTCCGATCCTACCTGCGGGGCCCCACTCTGGGCGACCAGGGTAACCGGCGGCGGATTGGGATCTCGAACCTGATCGATGAACGCGGTGGTAAAGGCGGCAAAGGCATTCATGGTGCCCATGGTGTTAGGTCCCAGGAAGCGGGCCCCATAGCGCCGGGCTTCGCTCACCAATTGGGCCTGTAATTCCTGCCCCTGAGCATCGGCATCGGCAAATCCCTGGGAGATAATGATAATCCAACGGATGCCATGCACCAGACAATCTTGAAAGACCGGCAAGACCCGGTCCCGGCCCACGGCAATGACCGCCAATTCCGGCACCTCGGGCACCTCGAGAATACGCGGATAGGCCCTAAAACCCAAAATTTCGGTGGCCTTGGGATGCACCACAAAGATTTTCCCCGCATAACCATATCGCAGCAGCATTTCCAGGCCATTATAGGCACCGACGCCGGTCTGCCGCGGCACCCCGATCAACGCTACCGACTGTGGAGAGAACAAGGCACGCACTAATATACTCACTATGGCTGACTATTCCGGCCGGAACGCCCCTTTTCGGCCGGGAAGTAATTATTACCCTAAGAATCCTGTTCCCGATTCAGTTAATTAACTGAGTAACATCTCTCTCCTTGGGCATTTCAGACATAAAAGATATAATAAATCGATCTGCCAATCTATAATAAAGTAAGAATTCCCTTTTGGGGGGTTATTTAAGCGGCTGAAAATTGTCGTGAATGAGTTGTAATGATTTTTTTGATACCATAAAATATCTTTCGATTGGCAGCGGCAGGTATAAATGATCAGGATTAATCGTACCTTCAAACTGCTGGCTCTGGGGTTATTAGTTTTAGTGGGCGGAGGCTGGTGGCTGTGGTTCCGCGACCGACAGCCGCAGATGCGCTATCAGTTGGAACCGGTGCGCCAGACTAACCTGGAAGTCAATGTAGTGGCCAATGGCACCCTTAACCCGGTAACCACGGTCTTGGTCGGCACTCAGGTAACCGGGATGATCAAGGAAATCTACGCCGACTATAATTCCGAGGTAAAAAAAGGTCAGGTCATTGCCCAGATTGACCAGGCCCTGTTCAAAGCCCGGGTAGCTCAGGCCCAGGGCAACTATCGGTTGGCCCAGGCCAATGTCCTCAAAGCCCAGGCCAACCTGCAAGATGCTCTTAATGATTACCGGCGTTACCAGAAGCTCTGGGAGCAGAATCTGGTCGCCCGCGATGAGTTGGACAATGCCTATACCCGTTATGAAACCAGCCGCGCCGAACTGCACGCCGCCCAGGCGCAGGTGGCCCAGGCCGCGGCCAACCTGAAGAGCGCCGAAACCGATTTGCATTATACCACCATTGTGTCGCCGGTGGATGGGGTAGTGGTGTCACGCGACGTTGACGTCGGCCAGACCGTGGTTGCCAGTTTCCAGACTCCTACCCTGTTTAACATTGCCCAGGACCTGACCCAGATGCAGGTCGATACCGCGGTGGACGAAGCCGATATCGGCAAAGTCAAGGAAGGCCAGATTGCCACCTTTACGGTGGATGCCTATCCCGGCCAGACCTTTACCGGCCAGGTCACCCAGGTCCGGCTGTCTCCCCAAACCCTGCAAAATGTGGTAACTTATAATGTCGTCATTGAGACCAAAAACCCCGAATTGCTGCTTAAACCCGGCATGACCGCCAGCGTCGCAATTCAAGTCGCCCGGCGGGAAAAAGTGACGGCCGTGGCCAATGCAGCTCTGCGCTTCCGGCCCCGAGCGCCGGCTGCCCCTCCCCTCCCGGAGGGCAACCACGTCTGGCGTTTAGGCCCGGACAACCAACCAGTACCGGTCCCTCTGGTTACCGGTCTCAGCGACGGCCAGTGGACCGAAGTGGTCGAGGGTGATCTCAAAGTAGGCGATCAGGTCATTGTGGCCCAGATATCGAAAGAGGAAGCTGCAAACCCGGAACGTCGCTCTCCCACGCGCCAACGCCGACCGTTTTAAGACATTACACCATGGCCCTGATCCACATAAGTGAACTGTCCAAAATCTATGCGCGGGGGTTACACTCGGTCACTGCCTTGCGAAACATTAATCTCCAGGTGGAGCAGGGGGAATTTGTGGCCATTATGGGGCCGTCGGGATCGGGCAAGTCCAGTTTGATGCATATTCTGGGGTGCCTGGATACCCCCAGCCAGGGGCGCTTCTATCTGGAGGGGAGGGATGTATCCTCCTTGGAACGAGACGCCCTGGCCCAGATCCGCAACCAGAAGATCGGTTTTGTCTTTCAGCAATTTTATCTGCTGCCCCGCCTCAGTGCCCTGGAGAACGTTGAAATGCCACTGCTTTATACCCGTCTGGCCTCGGGTCCGCGACGGGTCCAAGCCCGGCAGGCTCTGGCGCAGGTCGGCCTGGCCGGCCGCGAAGACCATTTACCCTCAGAGCTTTCCGGCGGGGAGCAGCAGCGGGTGGCGATCGCCCGAGCCTTAATTAATAATCCGGTGTTGCTACTGGCTGATGAGCCCACCGGCAACCTGGATACCGCTATTGGCCTGGAAATCATGGCCCTGTTTCAGCAATTAAACCAAGAGCGGGGTCTGACCATCATTTTGGTCACCCATGACCCCGATATCGCCGCCTATACCAACCGTCTGCTGGTGCTGCGGGATGGCGCCATTATCAGTGACCGCCCCAACCTGGCAGCGAAGGTTAAGCGGGCCCGGAGTTGAGATGCCATTATATCTGGCCGACACCTTTGTTTCCTTCCGGCATCGCAATTATCGCCTGTTTTTTTTCGGCCAGGCCATCTCCCTGATCGGCACCTGGATGCAATCGGTGGCCCAGAGCTGGCTGGTGCTGTTACTGACCAACTCCGCCTTCCTGCTGGGTCTGGTGGGAGCACTGTCCACCCTGCCCATCCTGTTATTTTCCTTCTGGGGCGGGGTAGTGGCTGATCATGTCAACCGCCGGGTGATGGTGATTGTCACCAACACCGCCGCCCTGTTGCTGGCCCTGCTGCTGGGCCTGCTGGTCTATTTAAAGTGGGTGGCGATCTGGCATATTTTATTAATCGTCTTAGGATTGGGCACGGTCATGGCCTTTGATATCCCGGCCCGCCAGTCTTTTATCGTGGAATTGGTGGGCAAGGAAGATCTGCCCAACGCCATTGCCCTCAATTCCAGCCTGTTCAATGGGACGCGGGTGCTGGGACCCGCGGTGGCTGGGTTGATGATTGCCTCAGTGGGGATGGCCAACTGTTTTTTTATCAATGCCCTGACTTACCTGGCCCCGGTCCTGGGACTGATGTTGATGCGCCTCCCCATTAGCACGGTTTCCCGGCCTCGACCCCGCACCTGGACGGGCATGCTGGAGCTGACCAGCCATCTTCGCAGCCGCCCGGACCTGACCTGGATGCTGGTGGTGATGGGGATAATTTCGGTTCTGGTCATGCCCTTTCTGGTCCTGATGCCGATGATTGCCCGGGATGTCCTGGGGACCGGGGCCCGGGGCTATGGCTTCCTGATGGCCGCTACCGGCCTGGGGGCCTTTTTAGGAGCGCTGATTTTGGCCAACCGCCTGCGCCGCCACTCGCCCATGCCCTTTTTCTGGGGCGGCGCGGTACTGCTAATCCTGTCCTTAATCTCTTTTTCCTTTTGTCGGAATTATATGGTGGCCTTGGGCTGGCTTTTTCTGGCCGGATTGGGCATGGTCATCAACATCTCGACCACCAACAGCTTGTTGCAGCTCAATGTTCCGGATGAACTGCGGGGGCGGATTATGTCACTATTCAGTCTGATCCTGATCGGCCTCAATCCGGTGGGAAGTCTGCTGTTCGGCACCCTGGCGGACTACTGGGGGCCCTGCCTGACCGTGGGCCTGGGCAGCAGTACGGCTGGTTTGGCTTGCTTGGTAATTTTTTGCTGTCGACCGGAATTGCGGGGGCTTAGTTTTGGGAAGGAAGCCGTTGGCCAGCAAATTCTGGGGTAGCCCAGGGGTTGCTTACCGGAAGATCTTAAAGACTGTTAAGATCATTGCTCAAAAGAAAGAATGAAGCATCTTCTTAGGTACCAGAGTCACACGGGGCACATCTCTCACGGGGTTATCATCCACCAACAGCACGCAACCGTAGGCCTGCTCCAGTTGGGCATAGGTAAGCACCTCCCGAGGCGGCCCCAGGCTGACTATCCGGCCCTCTTTCATCAGCAGCAGTTGATTGCCATACATGGCAGCCAGGTTGACATCATGGGAGATCATGATTACCGTCAGACCCCGCTCTTGCTGGAGCCGCTCCAGCAGGTCCATGATATTGACCTGATGGGCCAGATCGAGGGAGGCGGTGGGTTCGTCCAGCATAATCAGGCGGGGCTGCTGGCAAAGGGCCCGGGCCAGGACCACCCGCTGCAACTCCCCGCCGCTTAGCTGATCCAGTCGCCGCCCGGCCAGGTGGGCTACCTTGGTTATCTCCATGGCTTCCTGGGCTATCGCAAGGTCTCTCTTCTGCTCCAGACCGGCTAGGCTCAGATGGGGGGAGCGGCCCATCAGCACCACCTCCTGGACGGTAAAAGGCACGTCCGTAGGGGTGTATTGCGGGACCACGGCAACTTGCTGGGCCAAGGTTCTCTTGGCATAGCTGGCCAGAGGGTTACCTAAAATTTCCACATAACCCTGTTGCGGCCGGACCACCCCGGCCATGGTTTTCAAAAGGGTGGTTTTGCCCGAGCTATTGGGACCGATAATAATAAAAAAGCCGCCATCGTCGATCTGAAAGGAGAGGTCTTGCAATACGAGCCGCTTCCCGTAAGCCACATAGAGATGTTCAATTATAACCGCCGGTTTCATCCCCGGCTCCTTTGCAATAGCAGGATAAACAGGGGTGCGCCGATGATGGCGGTAATTACCCCCACCGGCATTTCTCCTTGCGACGGCAGAATTCGTGACAGTAGGTCGCACAACACCAGGTAACTGCCGCCCCCCAGCACACAGGCGGGAATCAACAGACGATGATCAGGCCCCAGGATTAGTCGCAGTAGATGCGGGACGACCAGCCCGACAAACCCCACCAATCCTGACTGACAGACAATTGCACTGACCATCAGCGAGGTAGTGATCAATAGGACATAAGAGACGGTCTTGACATTGATGCCCATGTACATGGCTACCTCCTCCCCCAGGGCCAGCAGATTCATGGGGCGGGCCAGCAGAAAAATCAGGACAAAACAGGGGGGCAAGAGGTAGAACAGCAGGACCAAGCGTTCCGGCGCTACCTGGGACAGATCACCCATCAGCCAGTAAATAATATTGTGCAGGCGGGCGTCCTGGGTAATGGAGATAAAAAACATGATAACCGCCGAACAGAAGGCGTTTACCATGACTCCGGCCAATAACAGCGAGCCTTTCTGGGAAACGGCCCGCCCCGCGGCCAGGATCAGGACCAAAACCAGGGTGGCCATGCTGCCGGCAAAGGCCAGCAAGGCAACCCCAGGAAAAGGGGCCAGGCCCAGCAAAATCCCCAATATGGCCCCTACCGCGGAGCCGCCTGATACCCCGAGTATGTAGGGCTCGGCCAGCGGATTGCGGAGCAGGGCCTGGAATACCAGTCCCCCCAGCGACAGGGTGGCCCCCACCAGAGCGGCCAGGATTACCCGAGGCAGACGCAGACGCCAAATAATGGCGGCAGTGATCGACTCCGGATCAGCCTGGCCGAACAACACCGCCAGACTCTCGAAAAGGTGGGGTTGGGCCGATCCCAGACCCAGTCCCAGCACCACGCTGACCAGGAGCAAACCGGTCAGCAGCCCTGAGACCCTCAACAGACGCCTTAACAGCGGGGGTTGGCCCGGGTTCAAGGCAACTGGCTCCCAAGCTCAGGATGGATAAGGCGAAACAAGGTTTCCAGGGCCTCGACCATCCGGGGCGAAGGGCGATCGAAAATATCCGAATCCACCACAAAAATACGATGCTGCCGGGAGGCCGGCAGATGGTCCCATTGGCTCCATTCAGCTTTGATCTGGTCAAAAGCGGCGCCGCGGGTCATGGAAGTGATGATGATGACGTCGGGCTGCAGGGCCAGGACCTGCTCGCGGGTGAACCGGGGGTAGGCCACCGGTCCAGCCGCCAGGTTCTGTCCTCCGGCCCGGGAAATGAGTTCATCAAGAAAAGTATTGGAACCGGCTGAAACAATGGGAGCAATGCCGATCTGCAAGAAGACCCGGGGGCGAAGAGGACTGTGGGCCACCAGGGATTTAACCCGATCCAGACGGCGCTGCATGTCCGCGACCAGTTCCCGGGCTCGAGCCGAAGCCCCGAGTAAGTGGCCGATTTCCCGGATGGAGTTCATCACCCCGCGCATATCCCGCGGATCTACCGTGTAAACCGGAATTCCCAAATCGGTCAACCGGTCCACCGCATACTTGGGATTGCCATCTTTAGTGGCAATGCACAGATCCGGCCGCAAGGCCATGATCCGCTCCAGGTCAAGATGAATGTAAGAGCCGACCTTGGGCAGAGATTTGGCCGCCGGAGGGAAATTGCTGAATTGGGTGACCCCCTTAAGGCGTTGGCCCTGTCCCAGGGCAAAAATGATCTCGGTGATGCTGGCCGCCAGGGCGACTACCCGTCGCGGATTATCGGAAACCGAAACCTGGCGTCCCAACTGATCAGTATAAACCCGGGCTTGGCCCGGAAGGGGGACCAGCCCCACTATAATCATGGCCAGGATCGCAATTATGAGCCATCCTAGCCTATCCGATTTCCGACAAGTAAGTAACATATATAATATTTACCGCGAAAATGGCGGTTCCGCAAGCCCGATAAGGAGGTTGCTAATCAAAATTCCCTTACTTTACAGCTAATCAATGCCACTGATTGGCTTCAGGCTGGATAACATTTAATGCCTATTCCCCTAAAAGAAAACTATCTCAAGTCTCAAAACATTTAGCTCTCCAAATTTTGGAGGATCCTGGTAATATTAGCCTTGAGGCCCGGCTGTGGCTGGTGGTGATCTGGTTACTTATAGGCTGATTGCCCGGGACCAGATATTTAAATTATCAGGAATCTCAAAAATTCTTGCTGATCGGCTGGGTAAAATGTAATGCTTGATTTATCAAGCCCTGCCAAAAAGTCTGGAAAATTAAGTTCTTGGGGGTACAATGAATTGTACCCCGACGAATTATAATCGGCTGGATGTCGAAGTTAGTTTTGAGAAATACTATAACTCTGAGATTTGAGTCCATATGCAGAATATCTCCACTGCCTTCCCGCTCCGGGTCAGACTGGAGCACCTGGCCATTGTGCTCCATAAGCCCCGCTCCCCGGAAAATATTGGGGCCGCGGCCCGGGCCGCCAAAAATATGGGGCTGAACCGTCTGATTCTGGTCCAACCTGAAGTCCTCGACCGGGAGCGCATGCTCAGGATGGCTACCATCGGCGCTGCTGATCTGATCGACAAGCTGATGATATATGAGGATCTGGGGACGGCCCTGGGGCCGTTCCAGTATATCGTCGGCACCACCGCCCGTTTAGGAGGGGTCCGCCAGAGTGTCATCAGTCCCCGGGAACTGGCGGTGCAACTGATCGACTACTCGCAGCGCAACCACATCGCCTTGCTTTTTGGTCCTGAGAACTGGGGCTTGACTAACCAGGAATTGACTTACTGCCATACTTTGGTGAGCATCCCCACTGCCCCTTTCCGCTCCCTCAATCTGGCCCAGGCCGTGTTGATCCTGGCCTATGAAATCTATCTGGCCCGCAACGATCGACCCGCTGGCTCAACACCCCGGTTGGCAAACTCCTGGGAGTTGGAGAGTATGTACGCCATCTTACAGGAAACGCTGGTCAGAATTAACTATATCGGTCATCAGAACCCGGAACACTGGATGAGGAATATACGGCGTTTTTTCTCCCGCCATGGCCTCCAGGCCCGGGAGGTGCAAGTAATCAAAGGCATCTGCCGCCAGATCGATTGGTATAGAGGGCGGCGACTGGAAGATAAATCTAAAACGGAGGATTGAGACTAACTAAACCCAAAGCCGCGCAGTTAAAGGGACTGGCTGGTCAACCGGACAAAATTCACTAGGCCCAGGGTCAGTTCGACCATGGCGGCAAAGTCTAAATTTTCCATAACATCGCCCGGACCATGATAATGGGGGTTGCGCAAAAAGGCGGTATCGGTGAGCATGATGGCCGGATAGCCCTGATCCCAGAAAGAGGCATGGTCGCTCAAGCGAGTCTCCGGCAACAGATAGCCGCCAAAGGGAACGGCCAGGGTTTCCACCGGCAGTTGGCAGCCCTGGCGAACAGCCTGCTCCAGGCGCGTCAACAGGTCCCGAGAGCGGCGGTTGCCGATCAGACCGATAAAGTTGCCGGTGGTAGGGTAGCCCATGAACCGCAGGGGGAAAGGCAGGTCCTGGCTGTGGGGCTCGTGGCGGTAATACCCCACCATCTCCAGGCAGAGCATGCCCTTGATATTTTCCTTATTTTTCCGGGCCTGTTTGGCATAAAACCGGCTGCCCATGTAGGGGGTGAAAAAGGCCGGGGGTTCCTCGGTAGTAAAGCCGACAAAGGCCCAGGGCAGTGGTTGCGGAAGATCTCGAGCCAGCTGGGCCACCTCCAGCAGCACCGCAATACCGCTGGCATTGTCATCGGCCCCCGGCGTCCCGGAAACCGTATCAAAGTGGGCCCCCAGCAGATAATATCCCGGGGCTGGCCGGTGACCAGCAATCACATTGGCCACCTCTTGCCGTAAGTAAATAAACGGCTGCCGTTCCGGCTGGTAGCCTTGGGACACAAAAGTCTGCCGGACATAATCTTCGGCGGCCTTCAGGGCCTGGGGGCGATAGATGCTGCGCTCCCCGACGGTCTGACTCAAGTAACTGACGTGCTCTTGCAGGCGGCGGCTGATTTCGGCTTTATGGTCCATCTATTCCGATTTTCTCTGGCTTGACCATAACAGGTTCAGGATTTTGGCTGGAATTTCCTCCCGATTCTGGGGATTAATGTTTAAAAGGATAATCCCTGGTTTCTGTTTTACCGTCTGAATATAATCCCCGCCTTTGGCGGCGATGGTAGCCAAGATGTGCACCGGGGCCCGCCACAGGTTTTCCATGACCGCGATGAACCGGGGTGACAGACATTCCATCTTGCCGATTTCATCGACCACGATCAGGTCAAGGCCGGGGGCGGGAACTAAGGCGGGGAGAGCAACCTGGTGCAGATTCTCCAGATTGACGCCGTATTTGCCGACCCGTAAGGGCCCAGGAAAATCAACGTGGCTGAGAACGGCGGTTTGACCTGCGAGGGTAATGATCTCAAAACCGACCCGTGTCCCGTGGTGGCGTATCTCTCGGGTATAGAATCCGGCCGCCTGCCCCCAAAAGTCAGCCACCACCCGCTGCACCGCGGTGGTCTTGCCGCTGCGCGGCAGCCCGGTCAGCAGCACCCGGACAAATTTGGCATAGCTTTCCATATCAGGAAATCAACTGGTTCCAGGTCCGGCGTTGGCGCTGGACCCGAACCCCTTCCGGGCCGATTTCCACCGACAACTCCAGAGGGAATAAGCTATGTAGCCCCTGGAGCCGGGCCTGTACTGCCTGCCGCATCTGGGTGGCGATTTTACCGCGCAGTTCCACCAGCCGTTGTTCCATGTAACGATGGCCGGCTTCCTCTCCTAACAGGCGGATGGCAGTGGCCAGACGTTTTTCATATTCCTGGCGGTCCAATCCTGAGTCTCAAATATCTATCTTTTGCCCGCCTCGGCGACCTCGAGCTTTGCTGGTTTGGCTTTCTGGGGGGCAGGCTTGGCCTTGGCCTGGGGCAGATGGATGCCGCTGGCATCGATTACCACCCGCATGGTCACCGGCACGATCGAAGTCAGCCCTTCCAGACGGCGGTTGACCTCGGCAATAATTTCGGCTTCGAATTCGGCCTTTTTGCTCTGCAGCCACTGATCCAGGACCTTCTTGGCATATGGTCCGTCCCCCTGAAAAATGTCGGTTAAGGCCTGTAATTTGTCAGCATAAGTGTTTTTGTCCATCTCAGCTCTCCTTTGCCACCGCCCACGGCCCTTCCTCTAACCCTCGTACCACCGGCAACACCCAGGGCAGCAGGGCAAAGGCGGGAAGGGCGGCCAAAAAAGTATAAAAGAAGAAATGAGCATATCCGAAATGGGCAGCCCCCAATCCTCCCAAAAATCCGGCAATAGAGCGGCTAAAACCGAAGAGGAAACTGAAAAAGGCGTAATGGGTGGCACTAAAGCGCTTGTCGCAGAGACTCATCAGGAAGGCCATAAAGGCCGCCGAACCCATGCCGCCGGTAAAGCTTTCGCCGATTGAGGCCAGGTAAGTGGTATAGCGCCACATGCCAGGTAGGGCCGCGATCCAGTAGCCCAGATTAGACAAGGCCTGAAACGCGCCCAGCACCCACAAGCCGCGGGCAATGCCCCAACGGCTGGTCAGGAGACCCCCGATCATGGATCCGACAATGGTGGCCCCGGCCCCAAAGGTTCCTGAGACCAGGCCGATTTCGGTGCGGCTGAAGCCTTGATCCACCCAGAAGGGACTGATCATTGTCCCCATCATGGCATCCCCGACCTTAAAAAGCAAGGTAAACAAGATGATCGCCCAGATCTGGGGCAGTCGCCCGATGCCCTGAATGGCCGCCCACAGTTGCCCCTGCGAGGCGGCGGGATTGGCCTTGAGGTGCAGCGGGCGGGGTTGGTGGAAGGGACGGAAAATTATTACCGTCAGGGCCAAGGCGGCCATCATCACCGCTACCCCGATAAAGGTAGCAGGCCAGCCCAGGGCGGCGCTCAGCATAACCAAACCGCCGCCGGAAGCAATCAGGGCCACCCGGTAGGCCCCGATGCGAACCCCGTTGGCCACCCCCAATTCCCGGGTTTCCAGCAGATCAATAGTATAGGCATCTATGGCCAGGTCCTGGGTGGCCGAGGCGGTACACAACAGGGCGATCAGCGCCCAAAAGCTCCATGGGGCCGGCGATACCTCAAAGCCGGTAATCGCCACCATACAGAGGCTAATAACCACCTGGGCCGGCGCCATCCAGCCGGCCCGGGTGCCGTAGCGATCCACCAGGGGCGACCACAATACTTTTAAGCTCCAGGCCAGTCCCAGGATGCTCAAGAAACCGATCTGCTCCAGAGGCATTCCCTGGGTGCGAAAATAGACCGAGAGAGTGATATTGATAAACCCATAAGGCACACCCTCGGCAAAATAGAGCACCGCCACCACCAGTAACTTACGGCGGAGGGCCGGGTCTCTACGCAAAGCCTGTGACATCCGGTTCCTTCCTCATCAACCGCGTTAAACTTTGTAAGCTTAAGTTAGATTGGAAAAATTGGGCTGATTGGGTTCTTTAAGGGGGCAGCATAACACACAGCTTTGATTATGAAAACAAATTAATGTAATGGGACATCGGCCCTAGCCAGAGCCATCGCTGTTCGAGATTTTGCTACCCGGGCGACACATGACGAACCGGAAAAATGTCTGGGCTTCGAGTTCCTGACGGCTTGGGCTGGGTTTGAGCCTCGCTTGGTAAATGCCCTGGCCGAATCGCCTGGCGGCCCGGTTCAGGACGCAGGCCACCTGGATCAGCTATCAAAGTTTTTATGCTCCCGCTGCGTGTTTCGCATCCATGGCTGCGACTTTGCTGACCCGGCCGGAGCGGCTGACGCCCCTCCCTGTGGCGGTCTGGTGGCCTTGGCCCATCTCCTCGACCAGGGTCTGGTCCGGGTAAACGACCTGGAAAGCATCTGGACCCGGCTGTTCCCCAGGATTTACCCGCGTCTGGCCGAACACGCCTCGCTGCGCTTATTAGAGAAACCATACCTTGCTACCGGTGGCCCTCATTGCCTTGGCCAGCACCTTCATATTGGGGACGGTGATCGATCGCCTCGCCCGCCTGGGAGGCGTTAAACCGCCCCTGATAACCAGCCTGGTTTTGCTGGGCACCCTGAAAAACTATGCGCTGGCCGGCGGTTGGCCCTTACCCTGTTCAGCCAGCAGACCGCGGTCCCGGCCGCGGTTTTGACAATTTTCATGATTGTTTATATCATGGATAATAATGACTACTGCTCTGGGGCCTTGATTGACGAAATTAAGTACCAATATCGCCACAAGCGAACTTTTTTAATTGACATAAAGTGGCGGCAATGGTATTAGCTGCTTAGTAGATAGCAGGTCAGGCATTATTGGGGCTGTGGCCCTGGACGGAATCGGGACGACAGTCAGCGGAGTCCCGGTTTTTTTATCTGGCTGCTCTCTTGGTCCTGCCTGGCGGGCAGGCAACTGTTTTACATTTTTAGGAGGTTCCTTAGAATAATGAAGGAGAAAGGCAAAGTAAAGTGGTTTAATGACTCCAAGGGATATGGCTTTATTTCCCGAGAGAACGGTCCAGATGTATTTGTGCATCATAGTGCCATCCAATCGGAAGGATTTCGCTCATTGGAGGAAAATCAGGAGGTCGAGTTTGAAGTAGTCCAGGGAAACAAGGGTCCCCAAGCCCGAAATGTGGTAAAAATTTAAAGAAATTAATAACATACTGAGCGCCAAAGCTCCGAAGCCCTGCCAAACTTCGGAGCTTTGGCGTTTTTTGCCCTTACCCCGACCTAACCAACCCGCCGACAACTGTCTCTCTCCCAGCAACAAGTTACCAAAAACACAAAATTGTTGACAGTGATGCGTTTAAGCTGTTAAATTTATAAATTTTGAACAGTCTTTTCGAGGAGTCCGGGATGATCAAGGCCGTCCGGGGCATGAAGGACCTTTTGCCTGCGGAGGCGGCCCGCTGGTACGCCATCGAACAGCAGGCCCGTCAGGTTTTTCAGTGCTACGGCTTCCAGGAGTTGCGCTTGCCTTTGCTGGAACGGACCGAACTCTTTGCCCGTTCCATCGGAGAGTCCACTGATATTGTGGAAAAAGAGATGTATACCTTTATGGATCGGCATGGGGATTCCCTCACCTTGAGGCCGGAAGCCACCGCTTCGGTGGTCCGGGCCTTTATTGAAAATCATCTTGATCAGGGTGCTGGAGTTAAAAAATATTTTACCATCGGCCCGATGTTTCGCTACGAACGGCCCCAGAAAGGTCGCTACCGTCAGTTCCATCAGATCAATTGCGAGGCCTTTGGGGAAGACGCCCCCGAGTTGGATGCCGAGCTGATCCTGATGTTGATGGATATGCTGGATAAATTTGGCCTCGGACAGGTCCGTCTGGTCGTCAATTCCCTGGGTTGCCCCGGCTGTCGGCCGGGCTTTAAAGAGGAATTGACCGCCTTTTTGGCCCACCGGGCCGGTGAACTGTGTCCTGACTGTCAACGCCGGGTGAGCAGCAATCCTTTGCGGGTGTTCGATTGCAAATCCAAGGCCTGTCAGCAGATCGTCACCGCGGCCCCCATCCTGCTAGAACATCTGTGCCTGGAGTGCCGTGGGCATCTGGACCGGGTGTTAGAGCTACTGGACAGCTTTGGAGTCGCTTTTGAGATGAACCCCCGGTTGGTGCGGGGTCTGGATTATTACACCCGAACCGCTTTCGAGGTGTTGACCACGCAGTTGGGGGCCCAGGATGCCGTTGCCGGCGGCGGGCGTTACAACGGCCTGGTTAAGGCCTTAGGCGGACCAGATCTGCCTGCCCTGGGCTTTGCCATTGGTCAGGAACGGCTGGCCGCGTTAATAACTGATTTTCGTCGCTTTGCGGAACCGCACCCGCAACTATTTATCGCCGCCCTGGGCGCGGCCGCCCGCAGCCGGGGATTTCAACTCTTGCAGGAATTTCGGAAGTTGGGATGGGCAGCAGAAATGGACTTTACGGATCGCTCTTTGAAGGCCCAGATGACTATTGCGGATCGCCGCAAAGCCGATTATGTGTTGATTCTGGGTGATCGCGAATTGGCAGCCGGGCAGGCCCCCCTGCGTCAGATGGCGAGTGGTGACCAGGAAATTATTTCATTGGACGACGTGGTCCCAACATTGACTACCCAGGTCGCCCTAAAGAAAGGAGCCTGAGGTGTTGGATTCTCTACAGGGCTTAACCCGCACCCATTCCTGCGGGGCCTTACGGGCCAAGAATTTTGGGCAGGAAGTGGTCTTGATGGGCTGGGTGCTGCGTCGACGTGATCATGGCGGATTGATCTTTGTAGATTTACGGGACCGGGAAGGGATCACCCAGGTGGTCTTCAACCCCGAGGTTAATTCCGAGGCTCATCAAAAAGCCCATATCTTGCGGGACGAATTTGTCCTGGCCGTGCGCGGCTTCGTCTTTATGAGACCGGAAGGGATGGCCAATCCCAATCTGCCAACTGGAGAGATCGAAGTGGCAGTCGAGGAATTGCGGCTGCTCAATTTATCAAAAACTCCGCCTTTTGAGCTGGAGAATTATAAGCCCGATACTGCCGAAGCCATCCGCCTGCGTTACCGTTACCTGGATCTGCGCCGTCCTACCCTGATGCATAATTTGCTACTCCGGCATGAAGCCGCCCAGATAGTGCGCAATTATCTCAACCACCAAGGCTTTATCGAAGTCGAGACCCCGATCCTGACTCGCAGCACTCCGGAAGGGGCGCGGGATTATCTGGTGCCCAGCCGCACCAACCCGGGGCGGTTTTTTGCCCTACCCCAATCCCCCCAGCTGTTTAAACAATTGCTGATGATGGCTGGGGTCGATCGTTATTATCAGATCTGCCGTTGTTTCCGAGACGAAGATTTACGGGCTGACCGCCAGCCAGAGTTTACTCAGATTGACTTGGAGATGTCCTTTGTCTCAGAAGCGGAGATCATGGCGGTGGTGGAAGGGATGATGGCGGTTCTTTTCCAGGAATTGTTGGGGAAAAAGCTGTCATTGCCTTTCCCGCGCCTCACCTGTCAGGAATGTCTCGATCGCTTCGGAGTGGATAGTCCGGATCGGCGGTTTGGCCTGGAACTGGCCGAGGTTACCGATATCGTCGGGCAGGCCGAGTTTCGTCAGTTTGCCGAGGTGGTGGCCCAAGGAGGGATTGTCAAGGCCATCCGGGGCCCCGGTCTGGCCCGCTTAACCCGAAAGGAATTGGATGAATTGACCGATTTTGTCGGTATTTACGGCGCTCAGGGACTGGCCTGGATCAAGCTGACCGAATCAGGCTGGCAATCGCCCCTGGCCAAATATTTCACTTCCGGTCAGCAAGAAGCGCTTAACCAACGTCTGGATGCCGGCGTCGGTGACCTGCTGATGTTTGTTGCCGATTTGCCCCCGGTGGTCAACACCGCTCTGGGCCAGTTGCGTCTGCATCTGGGGAAAAAAGAAAAGCTGATTCATCCCGACACCTACGATTTTGTCTGGGTCACCCAATTCCCCTTGTTGGAATATGACCATGAAGAAAAAAGGCATGTGGCGGTGCACCACCCGTTCACCGCGCCCTTGGAAGAAGATTTAAAGCTGTTGGACACCAATCCCGAGGCGGTGCGGGCCCGCTCCTATGATCTGGTCCTGAACGGCTGTGAGATCGGCGGCGGCAGTATTCGTATCCATCGCCGCGATCTCCAGGAACGTATCCTGGCGACTCTGGGTATCCCGGCCGATGAGGCTCAGCAACGTTTCGGCTTTTTGTTGGAGGCCCTGGAATACGGCGCCCCGCCACATGGGGGTGTGGCTTTTGGTTTTGATCGGCTGGTGATGATCCTGGCGGGAGCTAAATCTATCCGCGAAGTGATCGCCTTTCCCAAAACCCAGAAGGCGGTTTGTCCGCTGACCCAGGCCCCGGCCCCGGTAGATCTAGGCCAGCTCCTGGAGCTGGGGATAAGACTCGATCGGTAACGTTTGCCTGGAAAAGGCTATTTAAGATGGAGATAAAAAATTGGCCGCAGCTTTACAACTTGCGAAAGGCAGTTTTTCTCCAGCCAAGCTCCGCCTTGACAAGGTTAAAAACTATGGTAGATTTTGCTCATTAAAATATCTGAACTGTAGCCAATAGTACTAATAATTTTTTACTAGAAGATGCCTTAATCGATAGGGTCCGGTGTTAATTGGCTTTACTTATTGCAATACCCAAAAACAAGCTTTTGCTGGAATTTTTATAATTAGGAGTCTAAGAATGGCCCGTTGGAATAAAGAGCGTCGGCTCCTCGATCATGAACACACCAGCTTCTGGCAGCATCGCCTCCAGGAAGTCGATCGTCCCAACCTGATGCGCGGGGTTTTTCCTTATACCGAAATCGCCCGCATCGACTTTGATTATAAATTTGTCATGCCCTGTCCCCCCGAAGAAATGGTCATCACCGACACCACCTTTCGGGATGGGCAGCAGGCCCGGCCGCCCTATACAGTCCGGCAAATTGTGGATATCTTCGATATGTTACATAAACTGTCGGGGCCAAGTGGGGTGATCCGGCAGTGCGAGTTCTTCCTATACAGCAAAAAAGACAAGGAGGCGGTCGAGCGTTGCCTGGGGCGGGATTATAAATATCCGGAGATCACCGGCTGGATTAGGGCCAAACCTGAGGACCTGCCGTTGGTAAAGGAGATGGGCCTGAAAGAAACCGGGATACTGACTTCGGCTTCGGATTATCACATCTTTTACAAGATGGACCTGGATCGCCGTCGCGCCTTTGACAATTATCTGCGGATCGTCAATGCTGCCCTGGAACTGGGAATCATCCCCCGCTGTCATCTGGAGGACGTCACCCGAGCCGATATCTACGGCTTCTGTGTCCCTTTTGCCATCGAATTGATGAAACTGCGGGAAGAATCAGGAATTGATATCAAGCTGCGGCTCTGCGATACCTTGGGTTACGGCGTCCCCTATCCCGGCGCCGCCCTGCCGCGGGGGGTTCCCAAGTTGATCCGGGCCTTTGTTGAGGATGCCGGGGTCCCCAGCCATTTATTGGAATGGCACGGCCACAATGACTTCCACAAGGTCTTTATTAATGCCACCACCGCCTGGCTGTATGGCTGCGGCGCGGTCAACGGCTCGCTGCTGGGATTTGGCGAACGTACCGGTAATACTCCCATCGAAGCCTTGATCATCGAATACATTGCCTTGCATGGGGACACCAACGGCATCGATACCACGGTGATCACCGACATCGCCGAGTATTTCGAACGGGAATTGCATTATCATATTCCTCCCAACTATCCATTTGTGGGCAAGGATTTCAATGCCACCAGCGCCGGCATTCACGCTGACGGCCTGATGAAAAATCCGGAAATCTACAATATTTTTGATACTGATAAGATCCTGAGGCGGCCGATCACCATTACTATCACTGACAAGACCGGTCGGGCCGGGATTGCCCATTGGCTCAATAGCCGCCTGGGGCTGACCGGTGATCAGGCTATCGACAAGCGTCATCCCGGGGTCATCAAGATCTCGAATCGCATCACTGAAATGTATAACGAAGGGCGGGTGACCTCCATTTCCAACAATGAGATGGAGACCCTGGCCCGTAAACATCTCCCCGAGTTGTTTGTCTCGGAATTCGATCTGTTAAAGAAGAAGGCCCGCGAAGTGGCCGCTCACCTGGCCGAGGATCTGGCCGAACGGGAAGAAATCCGCAGCATGGTTCCCAACACCCAGGAACCCATAATGCAGGAGGTGTTGAACGCCAACCCCTTTATCCAATTCATGTATGTCACCAATCTGGACGGCAAAAAGATTACTCGGAATATTACTCATATTGTGGACCGGTCCAAGTATGAGACCATGAAGCTGGATGAGGATTTTTCGGATCGCCCCTGGTTTATTGAGCCGTTAAAGTCTGGCAAGGTCTATGTCTCTGATTTCTACACATCTTTCTTTACCAAGGCCTTATGTATCACCGTGAGCGTACCCGTCCGCAATGATGATGATGAAATCCAGGGGGTGTTGGGTATGGACATCCGGTTCGAGGCCCTGGCCAAAATGGAACGGGATGGCGAGCTTGATGCTGATGCCAAGGAATCTAGTCCGGTTAAGACGAAGTTTTAGCTGTCCGACAGGAGCAATGAGCACTTGCCTTTGCCATTAAACCATAATTGCTCATAAAGTTGGCCACCTTAACAGTCAGGACGGTGTTGGAATGTATTTCGGGGAAGTCATCGGGACCTTGATAGGCGGGCTGGCGGTCTTATTGCTGGTCGGCGGCCTGCTGGCCCTGTTTCTCTATCTTCTCCCTACCTTTCTTAACCGGGGGGAAAGAGCAGTCTCCCCCATGAAAGCCTCGGAAGAGTCCGAACCCTTGTCTGCCGCGCTAATGCCCGTCAAAGGGGAGGAGGTCCCCATACCGCCGCGCACCGTGGCCTGGGATCAAGAAAGCCAGGCTGAGCTCACCGATCCCAAAACGGTGGCTGCGGTCGGACTGGCCTTATCCTTATATCTGGAAACTTCTCCGGGCGTGGAACCAATACAGCCACCTGGTCTCAGACCCAGCTCCCCCTGGACCCTGGCCGGACGCTGGCAGGCCATGAATGCTCGCCTCACAGTTAGAAAGAGGTAACCCGTGCGCCATTTCCACATCACCATCGGCTTGGAAGAGTTTGATATTGAGATTCTGGAGGTAACCGGTGACCGTGCCCGGGTTAAAGTCAACGGGGTGCTCTATGATGCCCAATTCCGGCCTCGGGACCGGCAGCCGAGTCCCAGACTGACCGAGTCGCCCCGGCCGGCCTCACCGACCCCCTCACCACCGCCCGTAACTCCGACTCCGACGCCATCGCCGCCGCCCGAAAAGCCGATGGTGATGGCCGAACCCGTCGGGCTTGGGACCGTGGTCGCCCCCATGCCGGGATTAATTCTGGATGTCCTGGTCCAGGTCGGCGACCAGGTTAAAAGCGGCGACACAGTGGTCAAGCTGGAGGCAATGAAGATGGAAAATGATCTTAAGACCTCAGTTTCCGGAACGGTAACCGAGGTTCGGGTGAACAAAGGGGCCAGCGTCTCGGTCGGAGAAGTTCTGGTCGTAGTGGCGGAGGCCTGAGAGTGGCGGCCCACGCCGGGGTAGCGGAAGCAGCAACTCAGGGCTTCCCGCTTCTGGCCCCGGCTTTTATGACCTTATTAGCCCTGTTGTTGTTCTATCTGGCTATTGCCCAACGTCTCCGACCCCAATTTTTGCTGCCGTTGACTGCCGGGATGATCCTGGCCAACCTCCCTGACCCTGGCTTAAAATACCACCTCAAGCCTTTTCTGGACATACTCCATGCCGGTCTCGATAACGGTCTCTACCCGGCCCTGATCTTTTTGGGCTGGGGAGCCAACGCCGATTTAAGCAGTGTAATCGCTCATCCCCGCCAGTTATTCCTGGCCCTGGTGGCTCCTTTGGGCATCTTTCTGACCCTCCTCTTGGCCTGGGGGGGGGGATTTAACCTGGCAACAGCCGGAGCCATCAGCATCATCGGCGGGGGCGAAGCCATAAGCACCGTCTTCCTGGCCTCTCATCTGGCGACGGAACTGGTAGGCCCTTTAGGATTGCTGGCCTTTCTGGCTATAGGATTTCTGCCCTTGGTCCAACCTGCCCTGATCCGCCTGCTGACCACTCCCGCCGAACGGATGATCTATATGCCGCCGATGCGTAAAGTGCCCAAAAGTGAGTGCCTGGGCTTTGCCGTGGGCGGGCTGCTGATTACCGGGCTGTTGGTCCCGCGCGCCATACTCCTGACCGGTCTGTTTTTCTTGGGTAATATTATCAAAGAATCCGGCGTTACTGATCGTCTGGCCCGCACTATCGCGGTGGGTATGCTGGATGTGGTCATCGTCCTCTTTAGTTTTGACCTGGGAACCCGATGTCAGGCCGGCCTATTGTTATCATTGACCTTTATTAAAATAATCGGCTTAGGAGTGGCGGCCTTACTGCTGGTCACCCTTATCGGTATTATGGCGGTAAAACTAGCTAATCTGATACTCAACCAAAAGATCAACCCTTTGGTCGGGGCCGCGGCATTGGGCCTGGTCCCGGATGCCGCCCAGATGGTGCATTTAGTCAGCCGTCAGGAAGATCCCCATAATTACCTGTATATCCACGCCCTGGCCTCCAATCTGGGCGGCCTGATCGCTTCCACCCTGACCGCCGGTATCCTGTGGGCCATATGCGGGGGTTGAGTTATGAGTTGTTAATTGTTAATTGTTAGTTGTTAGCAAGCGTAGGAAGGCATCACCACCACAGGTTTATTCAAATGAGGAATGCGCTCCATAAGGTGGGCAGTGCCCACCCTACCGGGCTGAAGATATGATCTGGTAATTGTCCTACTGGAAGAGGGAACTTGTGAGGCAGGGCGCTGCCTTGAGGAAAAGAGTCAATCAGCGGCGCTGGCCGGATCGGTTCCTTGCGAAACTGGAGCAGAATATGATGATCGGCTTCTATTCGATACGCAAGCTGCTAGAGGCTAAGAAACTCACGATCGATGTTGTTAAGAGATCCATACCGGCCACTGCCTTTCCCTGGAGGGGTGAACCTGTAAATCATCTAAACTGGCACAATATTGATCAACTTTATGATTTTGAACGCCTAACCATCAAATCCGATCTATTCAGTGGATTTCCAACCCAGTTGGACACAGTTACGTATTCTCGCCTACCTTTGGAGAAGCCGGCGGTCTTTCAAGGTTACCAGTCATTTCGGATCGAACCAGGGACAAGGCCCTCTAATACATTGAGCTTGGGTATATTATAGGTCTTTTCGAGGCGGTAGCAAACGACTCGGGTAACTATGTGGAAATATTGCAACTTGATACGGAGACAGGAGACTATAAAGTAGTCCTTAGGAATAAATCTTTGGAGAATGATTTTTAGGTGGTCAGTGCACAATTACTTTCTACTTTCAACCATCCATATTTAGCATATGTAACTTACCAGGATGAGTTGCGCCACTCATCCGGGAGAGGGAGGAAAGCCGATGTTTGATAAACAGAAATTGGAGCAGCTCCGCGCCGCCCTGGAGAAATATCAGGAGGCGGTGGAGAAGACTCTGAAGAAGATGCCGGAGCGCAGACCCGAGTTTGTCAATACCTCGGGCATTCCGGTGGAACGGGTCTATACGCCGCTAGACCTGGAGGATTATGATTATCTGGAGAAGCTGGGGATGCCGGGGCAATATCCCTATACCCGGGCGGTGCAGCCGACGGCCTATCGGGGCCGCTTCTGGACCATGCGCCAGTATGCCGGGTTTGGCTCGGCGGAGGAGACCAACCAGCGCTATCATTATTTACTGCAGGCCGGACAGACCGGGCTGTCGGTGGCCTTTGATCTGCCTACTCAGATCGGCTATGACTCGGACCACGAGTTGGCCCAGGGAGAGGTCGGCAAGGTCGGGGTGGCCATTGATTCCCTCTGGGATATGGAGACCCTGTTCCAGGGTATCCCCCTAGACAAGGTCAGCACCTCGATGACCATCAATTCACCGGCGGCCATCCTCATGGCCATGTATCTGGCCCTGGCCGAGAACCAGGGCATCCCTTTTGATCAACTGCGGGGCACCATTCAGAACGACATCTTGAAGGAATATCCCTCGCGGGGCACCTATATCTTTCCGCCCCGGCCGTCGATGCGCATCATCACCGATATCTTTGCCTATTGTTCCCAGGAAGTGCCCCAGTGGAACAGTATCAGCATCAGCGGCTATCATATCCGCGAGGCCGGGTCAACCGCGGTCCAGGAAGTTGCCTTCACCCTGGCCAACGGCTTTGCCTATGTCGAGGCCGCCATCCAGGCCGGGTTGGATGTGGATGTGTTCGGCCCCCGCCTGTCCTTTTTCTTCAACTCCCATAATGATTTTTTTGAGGAGGCGGCCAAGTTCCGGGCGGCCCGGCGTCTCTGGGCCCGGGTTATGAAAGAGCGCTTTGGCGCCAAAAATCCCCGCTCGCTGATGTTGCGGTTCCATACCCAGACCGCGGGCTGCACCCTGACCGCACAGCAGCCGTTAAATAACATTGTCCGGGTCGCCTTTCAGGCGATGAGCGCGGTTTTGGGCGGCACCCAGTCTCTGCATACCAATTCCATGGATGAGGCTCTGGCTTTGCCTTCCGAGCTGGCCGTCCAGGTGGCGCTGCGCACCCAGCAATTGATCGCCCATGAAACCGGAGTCACCGATACGGTTGATCCCCTGGCCGGTTCCTATTATGTGGAAAAACTTACCGACGAAATCGAGGCCAAGGCCCAGGAATACATCGACACCATTGAAAAAATGGGCGGCCCGGTGGCGGCCATTGAAAAGGGCTATATTCAGAAAGAGATTCAGGAAAGCGCCTACCGCTATCAGAAAGAGATCGAATCCGGGGAGCGAATTATTGTCGGCCTCAACAAGTATCAGGTGGCCGAGGAACGGCCCAAGGAACTGCTGCGGGTGGACCCCACTGTGCGGGAAAAACAGATTGCCCGGTTGAGTACTTTAAAATCCCAGCGGGATGCCGCGGCAGTAACTAAGGCCCTGCAGGAAGTTAAGCAGGCGGCTCAGACCGAGGCCAATCTCATGCCCCCCATCCTCCAGGCGGTCAAATCTCTGGCCACTTTAGGAGAGATTTGCAATGTCTTGCGCGAGGTTTTTGGAGAATATGAAGCTGCTCCGATTGTCTGAGTCCAGCGACATCTCAGCTCAATCAATCTTATTTTACAACCTGAGCTATATGAAACTCAGAGAATAAGGAGAAAATCATGCCGGTAGAGAAAAAGATCCGGGTGCTGACCACCAAGCCGGGCCTGGATGGCCATGATCGGGGCATTAAGGTAATCTGTGCCGCCCTGCGGGATGCCGGGATGGAAGTAATTTATACCGGGCTGCGACAGACCCCGGAGCAGATCGTCAGCGCCGCCATCCAGGAGGATGCCGACGTCATCGCCATGAGCTGCCTGTCCGGGGCTCATGATTATCTGTTTCCCCGGGTCACTGAAATCTTGAAAAGCAAGGGCATTGACGATATTCTGGTCCTGGGTGGCGGCATCATTCCGGAAGAGGATATCCCCGCCCTCAAGGCCGCGGGCATTGCCGAAATCTTCGGTCCGGGCGCCAAAACCACCGACATCGTTAATTTTATCCGGGAAAATGTCAAGAGAAAATAAGGCTGATTAACCCTCGCTGCCACAACGTTTCTTTATCTTTACTGCTCGATTGATCGGGCCTGGCATGGACAGGAGCAAGGCAAGGCTTTTTGGCAATCCTGGCCGTGCCAGGCCGCCCCACGGCCCCAATTACCCGTAAACTTTGCAATCTTCCTGATAACATAATAATTTTAATACCATTTTAGCTCTTTGATCGCAACTTGGTATTAAACGGTACTTGGGACCAGGTGGACCTTAAGAGCGGCTTTATCAAGTTGAGTATTAAAGCGCTATAACCCAGTGAGCAAAGTGGAATTAAAGACCCTGGTGGTGGAGAAAATCTGAGGCATGGACACCAAGGCAATAAAAGAGGCAGCATGTCAGCTAACCCCTTGATTTCTTTGGTGGGCGATGGGTGACTCGAACACCCGGCCTTTGGTTCCGGAGACCAACGCTCTATCCACCTGAGCTAATCGCCCACAAACTTTATCTTATCACAGGAAATATCGATGTCAAGAATTTGCCCGGCCAGAAAGGCACCGGCGGAACCGGGACTCAGAGGTTTAATACCAGTTTTGGTTTCAGAAGAAAAACTAATGATACCAACTTATAAATAATCTCCACAATATTCTCCAGGAAACCGAAAACAGATAATCTCACCAGGGCCAGATGTCGGCCAGATAAGCTAGAGAAGGTTCCAGGCTCTCTTCCTGGTGCGGTTCCAGGGTGATCAGCGGCCGTCGGCCTTTTGCCGCCAGGAAGTTGAGAATCAAG
Source organism: Deltaproteobacteria bacterium (assembly GCA_019309545.1). Classification (NCBI taxonomy): domain Bacteria; kingdom Pseudomonadati; phylum Myxococcota; class Myxococcia; species Deltaproteobacteria bacterium. The sequence goes on along the minus strand of JAFDGA010000007.1, from coordinate 26,154 downwards.
GCAAAGGGGACGATCCCGGCCCCCAGGGCCAGATGTTCATCGGCCTGACCATGATTATCATGGAGATGCAGTTCTTCAACATAAGGCCAGAGAACCTCCAGCCAATCCTGAAAACGGCCGCCGGCAAAGGCTTGCAGGTGGCCGACGTCCAAACAAAATCCCACGTTGGAGGCGGTAAGCCGAGAGAATAAGGACAGCAACAGGTGGGGATGCGGCTCCCGAACATTCTCCAGCATCAGCCGAGTATTATACTCGGCCGCCAAGGCAGCCATCTCTCCCCAGGTGGCCAGGCTATGGTCCAGCCACAGGTCCTGGCAGTGATGGTAATAGTTGTCATCATAGGCCAGGTGGCAGACAATGCTGGAGGGTTGAAAGATCTCCAGCAGGGCCAAGGCCTCCTTGAGCCGGGTCCGGCTAGCGGATCGTATCAATCCATCCAGTGCTCCCGGCCACAGGTCCTGAAAGGGGGCATGGAGGGTGATGATCAGCCCAGCTTCCTGAAATTGCCGGGCCACCTGGGCAAAATCGGCTTGAGAACACTGCTCCAGGCTGTCCGCATCAATGCTGATTTCGGGATTGAGACGCCTCTGGAGAAAGGTGGGGAGATAGTATTTTACCAGCAACGAAAACGGGACGCTGACCTGGACCTGGTCTTTGAGCGAATCAGGCACCATCTCCCCTGGCCTCTATCGCTTATTTATGAATATGCTGGCACAGTTCGATTAGGACTCCGTGGGTGGATTTGGGATGGATAAAGGCGACTTTGGCGCCGTGGGCCCCTTCCCGAGGTTGCTCATCGACCATCCGGACCCCGGCGGCCTTGAGTTCTTCCACTGCGGCAACGATGTCCTCGACCTCTAAGGCGATATGATGGATGCCTTCCCCATTTTTGTCGATGAATTTGGCCACCGGACTGTCGGGACTGGTGGCCAGCAGCAGTTCCAGATTGGTTTCTCCGACCTTAAAGAAACAGACTTTGACCTTCTGAGATTCGACCACTTCCTCATGATGGCAAGTGAGGTTGAGATTATCGCCATAAAGTTTTTTTACTGGCTCCAGATCCTTAACGGCGATGCCAAGATGATCAATCCGGGTTATCTTCATCTTATTTCCTCCTTTAGAAGCTATCCTATTTTACTCAGCCCGGGGCATTTAGGCAAGTCAATCTGTCTTTTTAATATCTTCAAAATTAATTTAGTTGAGTCCGATATTAAGGCGGATAAATCAAGGTCATCCGGATTTTCCGGAAGAGTTCGCAGCCGAAATCGTAAATTATCGGCCATTAGGTCTATTCACCTCCTAATTTGCTTTATTGCCACGGGCAGGTTATCTTTAATACTAGTACAGGCTCACCTTATTAAGAAACATGACCTTTCGATCCATGGAAAAATTTGCTCACCAAACTGGCAACCAAGGGGCGGGTTGGCAGGAGGCCCTGGAGGCCATCGCCACCGGGGTGGGAAGGATTGATTTTTACGGCCTTACCCCGGCTGCCGGGGCCTTTGTCCTAGCTCGGCTAGTGGGCACATTACAACGGCCTCTGCTGGTGCTGGTGCCCAGCAGCGCTCAACAGGAAGCCTTTTATCGGGACCTGTCCTTTTTTTTGGGTCAGGGAGACAAAGAGAACGGCTCTGTTTCGGCAGAGGCTCCGGCCTTGTTCAGTTTTCCGGCCCATGAACAGCTTGCTTTTAAAGAGTTGACCATGGACGCCCGGGTCAGCAGTGCCCGGCTAGAAACCGCTTATGCGCTGACGGCCAGGGGTAAAGCTCCGATCGTGGTAGCCTCGGCGCTGGCGGCCCTGCAACCTCTGCCGCCCCGCCAACGGTTGGCCGCGGCCATTGATTACGTGGTCCCCGGCGAAGAACTGGACCGGGAGCGCTTTATCAAGCAACTCATCGCCGGTGGCTATGAACGAAGTCCGTTGGTGGAGGCCCGAGGGGAGTACAGCGTCCGGGGTGGAGTGATAGATCTTTATCCCCCGCTGCAGCCCTATCCGGTACGTTTGGAGTTTTGGGGCGATGAGGTTGAGTCGCTCAGGTATTTCAATCCCACCAGCCAGCGTTCCCTGGGTCATTTGGTGGAATTGCTAGTACTGCCGGTCAATGAGGTTATTCTGGACCCGGAGACGCAAAAATATGCCGCCCATCGCCTGCGAGTTTTTAAAGACCCCAAATTACGGGAATACGTTAAACAAGGGCGTCATTTTCCAGAAATCGAGAAATATCTGGCCTATTTTTATCCGCAACCGGAGACCCTATGGGATTACCTGCCGGATCAAGCCCTGTTGGTGGAATGGGACCCGCTCAATCTGGCCCAGGAAGTCCGACGGTTGACCGAAATCCAGGCCCAAGAAACGGAAGGATCAGCCGGGTTGGCAATATCGGCCTTCGAGGGCCGGATCAACCGTTTTCAAACCATCCGTTGTCACAGTTTGGAGTTTTCCACCGAACCTGGCGAAGCTCGCCGCTCATTTTATTTTGCTATCGAGACCAACCAGGATCTGGCCGCTGCCCTGGCTACGGCCGCCGCGGATCAGGGCCGATTGGTCCGGCCCCTGGCGGCCCACCTGAAACCTTGGCTAAACAGCGGTTTTGAGGTAGTGTTGGTGTGCCGTAGTCGTTCGCAGGCCGAACGCCTGGGACTCCTGCTGGCCGATCAGGAGGTTAAGGCTGAGGTTACCGGCTCGCCGGGTTGGGACCTGCCGGGCCGCCTGCAACTGACCTGGAACGGCCTGTCAGCCGGATTTCGCTCTCTGGCCTGGGGGCTGGTCCTGCTCACCGCCGAGGAGATTCTGGGAGCTGAGCCAGAGCGGCGGCCGCCGCGGCGGTCTCGGCCGGGCCAATTGCTGTCATCACTTGCCGAGTTAAAAGTGGGAGACCTGCTGGTCCACCTGGACCACGGCATCGGCCTTTATCGCGGTCTGGAGAAACTGACCGTAGGTCAGGAGGTCAATGATTTTTTAAGGCTCGAATATCTGGGCGGCGATAAACTCTACCTGCCGGTTGACCGTCTTCACCTAGTCCAAAAGTATCTGGGCGTGGAAGGGCTGATTCCGCCTTTAGATCGGCTCGGAGGTAAGTCCTGGGAGAAGACCAAAAAACGAGTGCGCAAGGCGGTTGAAAAGATTGCCCGGGAACTGGTGCAACTTTACGCGGCCCGCCAGGTGGTCCAGGGGCATCAGTTTTCTCCCCCGGATCCGGTGTTTTGGGAATTTGAAGCCACTTTCGAGTATGAAGAAACCCCTGATCAGCTGCAGGCCATTCAGGAGGTGCTCCTGGATATGGCCAGTGACAAGCCCATGGACCGGCTGATCTGCGGCGATGTCGGCTATGGCAAGACCGAAGTGGCCATCCGGGCGGCCTTTAAGGCGGCCATGGATGGCAGACAAGTGGCCATTCTGGTGCCCACCACGGTCCTGGCGGAACAGCACTATGAAACTTTCCGGAAGCGCCTGGGGCCCTACCCACTGCAGATCCGGATGCTGAGCCGGTTCAAGACCACGGCGGAGCAAAAACAGATTCTGGCCGAGTTAAGCTCGGGGCAGACCGACATCGTTATTGGGACGCATCGGCTGTTGCAAAAAGATGTGCAGTTTCGGGAATTGGGACTGGTGATTATCGATGAGGAACAGCGGTTCGGAGTCAAACAGAAGGAAAAGCTCAAACAGTTACGCCAGACCGTGGATGTCCTGACCTTAACCGCCACGCCTATTCCCCGTACCCTGCAACTGTCCCTGACCGGTATCCGGGACCTGAGTACTATCGACACCGCGCCGGAGGCGCGGCGGCCGATTCGGACCTATCTGTGCCGTCCGGATGACACGGTTATCATGGAGGCCATTCGCCGGGAATTGCGTCGGGGCGGACAGGCCTTTTTTGTCCATAATCGGGTGCAAAATATCGATACCTGGGCCAATTATATCCGGCGTCTGGTGCCGGAAGCGCGGGTGGCGGTGGCGCATGGACAGATGGCGGCCAAAGAACTGGAGCAGATAATGTGGCGGTTCTGGCGCGGCACAGTAGACGTGTTAGTCTGCACCGCGATTATCGAGGCCGGGTTGGATGTCCCTTCCGCCAACACAATCATCATCAACCGCGCCCATGCCCTGGGGCTGGCCCAGGTCTATCAATTACGGGGACGGGTGGGCCGGGGCCGGGAGCAGGCTTATGCGTACCTGCTGGTTCCGGAAGAGGAAGCCCTCAACCCCGAGGCCCAGAAACGCCTTAAGGCCCTGATGGAATTCACCGAATTAGGTTCGGGGTTCAAGATTGCCTTGCATGACCTGCAGATCCGGGGGGCTGGCAATCTGTTGGGCGCGGCTCAATCCGGGCACATTGCCGAAGTGGGCTGCGAGCTCTATTTGCAACTGCTGGAGCAGGCGGTTCAGGAGCTGAAGGGTGGTCCCCAACTCGACGAGGGTCCCCTGCCGGAGCTCCACCTTCCCCTAGCTGCCTATCTGCCCGATGCTTATGTGCCTGATATAGACCAGCGGCTGATGTTTTACCGGCGGCTTTCCGGGCGACTGTCTCCAGCGGAGATTGCCGATATCGATGCCGAACTGCGTGATTGCTATGGTCCCTTGCCTCCTGAGGCGGAAAATCTGCTGGAAGTCGTGCGTACCAAAGTAACCCTTAGGGAGTTGGGTATCAAGCGGCTGGACCTGAGTGACAGCCAGGTGACCATTTCCTTTGCCGATAACGGCAGGATTGACTTGGCCCGCCTGGTGGATTTGCTGCACCGGCAGCCGCAGCGCTTCCGACTCACCCCGGACCAACAGATCCGGGTGCACCTTACCGAAGGAGACAGCCCTTTGGAAATGGTAAAAAACTGCTTGAAAGAAATCAAGATTTTTGTTAAGGGGGAAGAGACGACCCCTTCAGCCGCCGAGGCGGAAAGGGATTAAACGGTATGAAGATATCGAGCCGATTTATAATCCTGTTGGTTTTATTTCTGGCTTTGGTTGGTCCGGCCCCGGCCGAGATCGTCGACCGCATCGTGGCCCAGGTCAACGGTGAGATTATTACCCTCTCCGATGTGGAGCAGAGTATTAAATTCATGCGGTCCAACCCTCAGACCGGGGGTCGCATCCAGGATAATGAGGCTACCCGGCGCCAGATGCTGGATGTCCTGATTGATCGCAAACTGGCCAAGGAGGAGGCCAACCGTTTGGGCATTACCATTCCGGATAATGAAGTAGCTCAGGCTTTAGAGGCAATCAAAAAAAAGAATAACCTTCCTGATGATGAAGCTCTGGCGCAGGCTCTGGCCAAGGAGGGGATGACCCTGGACCAGTTGCGCCAGCAGATTACTGAACAGATGCAACAAGAACGCCTCATCCAGTATACGGTTAAGGGTAAGGTTAGGGTCAGTGAGGATAAAATCAGGGAATATTACGATAACGTTTACCGCCAGGGAGGCAGTCAGGTTCATTTAAAGTTGATCGTCTTACCATATCCGCCTGGTGCTACTGAGACCCAGAAGGCAGAAACCCGAGCTCTGGCCGAAAAAATTCTACAGGAATGCCGTCAAGGGGCGTCCTTTGAAAGCCTGGCCCGGCAATATTCCAAAGGTCCTAATGCCGCCAATGGCGGCGATCTGGGATATGTTGATCGCGCTGATATTGATCCTAATATCTATGCCTTAATTGAGCGCCTCTGCCCGGGTGAGTATGCTCCGATCGAATCCCCCCAGGGGTTCCATCTGTTTAAACTGGTGAATCGCCGCGCGGGCCGAAGCAAAAGTTTTGCAGAGGTTAAACCAGAGATTGAGCGGATTCTGCTAAGAGAGCAGATGGCCAAAAAATTCTCGGAATGGCTCAAAACCCTGCGCGACAAGGCTCACATTAAAATCCTTTATTAGATTCGGCCTGCATGACCACTCCGGAAAACTTTGCCTATATCGCACATTTATCCCAGCGGCAGGGCCAGTCGGTCACCATCCGCGGCTGGCTTTATAATAAACGTTCCAGTGGCAAGGTGCGATTCCTGTTAATCCGGGACGGCACCGGGATCGTCCAGGGGGTCATGGTCAAAGGCCACCTTCCAGAGGGGGAATTCGAGCAGTTCGATCTGCTTACCCAGGAATCCTCACTGATGGTGCAAGGCCAGGTCCGGGCCGAAGCCCGCGCCCCCGGAGGTTATGAACTGGAGGTGACCAGCCTGCAACCCCTCCACATTGCTGCTGAGTATCCGATTTCCCCCAAGGAACACGGGGTTGCCTTTCTCCTGGAACATCGCCATCTGTGGCTGCGGTCTCCCCGCCAGCAAGCCATCCTGCGCGTCCGGGATGAAGTAATCCGGGCCTGTCGGGATTTTTTTGCGGATAAGGGATTTGTTCTCATTGATACTCCCATATTTACTCCGGCGGCCTGTGAGGGGACCACTACCCTGTTTCAGACCGATTATTTTGATCAGCGCAAGGCTTATCTGTCCCAGAGCGGCCAACTCTATCTGGAGGCCGCAGCCATGGCGCTGGGGAAAGTGTATTGTTTGGGGCCGACCTTTCGGGCGGAAAAGTCCAAAACCCGCCGGCACTTAACCGAATTCTGGATGTTGGAGACCGAGGTCGCCTTTGCCGAACTGGATGATATCATGGCCTTAGCCGAAGCGCTCATCGGTTACCTAGTATCTCGGGTGTTAGACCGCCGCCAGGCCGAATTCCAGATCCTGGAACGGCCCCTGGAGCCGTTGCGGGCCGTGCAAGCCCCATTTCCCCAGTTGAGCTATGCCGAGGCCCGTCAGCGTCTGGAGGAAGCCGGCCACCAACTGCCGTGGGGACAGGATCTGGGCGGCGCCGACGAAACCAGGCTTTCGGAAATGTATGATCGACCGGTCATGGTGCATCGTTACCCGCGGGCTTGCAAGGCCTTTTATATGAAGGCGGATCCGGCCGATCCCCGCCTGGCCTTGTGTATCGATATCCTGGCCCCTGAAGGTTATGGGGAAATCATCGGCGGTTCCCAGCGCGAGGATGATCTGGAGACGTTGATCAATCGGCTGCAGGAATATCAATTGCCCCGGCAGCCTTTTGAGTGGTATCTGGACCTGCGGCGCTACGGCAGCGTGCCCCATAGCGGCTTCGGGCTGGGGATCGAACGGCTGGTATCCTGGCTCTGCGGCCTGAAACACGTCCGAGAGGCCATTCCCTTTCCGCGTTTGCTGGATCGCATTTATCCCTGATGACCCACCTGGCGCCGGTCCTCCCCTCAAATTAACTTTTGAAATATTCGGAATAATAATTGACATAAAGATTCAATTTGAGCAAAACTGGTGGAAAAAAGAATATAGAAATGTCAATGCCAAAGATTCCTGGCCGATTTGAGTCTCCATACTAGTGGACCAAGTAAAGATTTCTCCCATTTTTGATGCCCAGGCCGACTTTATCCTATTCGAGGGTGATTGCCGCAAGCTGCTGGCCCAGATCCCGGATAATGCGATTAAGTTGGTGGCGACCTCGCCGCCCTATAATCTGGGCAAGCCCTATGAAAATCGCCTTGACCTGGATGACTACCTGGCCCAGCAGCGGCAGGTAATCAGCGAATCTGTCCGGGTGCTGGCGGAGCGCGGCAACATCTGCTGGCAGGTGGGCAATTACGTGGCCCAAGGGGAGATCATTCCCCTGGACATCGTACTGTATCCTATTTTCCAATCCCTCGGTTTACACTTGCGGAACCGGATCGTCTGGCACTTCGGGCATGGTTTGCACGCGGCCAAACGTTTCTCAGGGCGCTATGAAGTCATTCTGTGGTTCACCAAAGGGCAGGATTACACTTTTGATCTGGATGTGGTGCGGGTACCCCAGAAGTATCCGCGCAAAAAGTATTTCAAAGGCCCCAAGCGGGGGGAGTTGTCCGGTCATCCCCTGGGGAAAAACCCGGGCGACGTCTGGGACATTCCTAACGTTAAAGCCAATCACGTGGAGAAGACCAGTCACCCCTGCCAGTTTCCGGTGGAATTGATCGAGCGCCTGGTGCTGGCCCTGACCAAGCCCGGCGACTGGGTGCTGGACCCGTTTATGGGCGTGGGGACTACTGCCATTGCTGCCCTGATGCATCAGCGGCGGGCGATGGGAGCCGAACTGGTGCCCGAGTACTGCGAAATTGCCCGGCGGCGTATCCGTCGGGCCGAAGCCGGAGTCTTGCGCATCCGCCCCAGAGCGCGGGCGGTTTATGACCCAGAAAACCCGCGGGGCCTGGTCCCGCCGCAATTGGTTCAACTAAAGTCAGGTCCTAGCCAATCTTGACCACCGAAAGTAAGAGTGTATCTGGGCCAACCCAACAATTAATAAGATTTACAGATTTGGCTTGACAGCCGAGCTATTCCCAAGTAATAATGAGCTTTGTGAATAAAGTTTTTTTTGGATACACAGGCGAGGATTTAATCATTCAGACCCAATATGTCAGCCAGAAAATCGTCTGGCTCGCTGAATCAAGATTGCTTGGAGCAACCCAAACCTAAGGCCAATTTTGCCAAACCTTAAGGAGAGATTAATGGAAGCCCTGGATCTGAATACTCTACCGCAGATAAGAAAAGAAAGCCGGTTCGCAGATCTGCTGACCGAAACCCACGCCAATATCTGTTTTACCTGCGGCACCTGCTCCGGCGGTTGCCCCCTGACCTATATGGAATGTTTGAAAGACCAGAATATGGACTGCCGCAAGGCGATTCGCATGATTCTGTTGGGCATGGAGCAGGAGCTGATTGACTCCAAGTGGGTGTGGTCTTGTTCCGCCTGCTATCGCTGTGTTTACGGCTGTCCCATGGGGGTGCATCTCACCGACCTCTGGTATCGGGCCAAATCCTTGCGGCCCCGCGACAAGGTGCCCGGCGTCCTGCAAAAAGGCGTGGACAACAACGTGGAAACCGGTAATAACATGAGAATTCCGGAAGAAGATTATCTCATGTTGCTGGAGGAACTGGGAGAGGAATTGGCAGAGGAAGAATGCCCCGGCTTTGTTACCCCGATTGATAAAGAGGGCGCCGAGTATCTGTTCTTTGAAAACTCCAAGGAAGTCTATGCCGAACCCGATGACATGAAATGGTGGTGGAAGATCTTCTACGCGGCCAAGGCCAGTTGGACGACGGTCTCCAAGAACTGGGAGTCGGTGGATTGGGGGATTTTCACCTGCGACTTCCCTGCCAGCAAAGAGTTCGCCCGGCGGCGGGTGGAACATATGAAGAATCTCAACATCAAGACCATGATTCTGCCCGATTGCGGCGGCTCTTCTTGGGGCACCCGCTACAATCTGGAGAAATATTTCAAACATGAATTCGGCCCGGAAACCGGCCGCAATTATGTCTATCTGTTCGACGTGCTCCTGAAGTTCCTGAGGGAAGGACGTATTAAAGTCGATAAATCGGTCCATGCGGGTCGTATTGTCACTTATCATGACTCTTGCAAGCATGGCCGGGCCGCCCGGCTTACCTTTGGGGACGATCGCTTTGAAGAAGCCCGGGAAATCCTCTCTTATTGCATTGACATGGAAAATTTCGTGGAAATGCCCCATAACCGGATGGATGCCTATTGCTGCGGGGCCGGAGCCGGCAACTGGCCCGGGCCTTATGAGGATGTGCGGACCGAACACGGCTGGTTCAAGGCTCAAGATATCATCGCTACGGGAGCCGATCTGGTGATCTGCGCCTGTTCCAATTGCCGGGACAACATTATGAAAAACATCAAGAAAAAATTCAACCTGGATTATGAAGTCAAGTACATTTGGGAATTGATTGCTGATTCACTGATCATCGAGACTGAAGAAGAGTGACATAAAGCTAAGCCAGCCAAATAGATAAAAATCTATAAATTATCGAGGGGCGGTGAGAATTTCTAGGCGCCCCTCGGTTTGTTTAAAGCTGCTTAGGATTCCAGAGTCCTGATCACATCCTGGAGGGCGAGGGCCTGCCTTTGGGTGGGAGTGTTATTTTCCACCAGATTTTTGACCGCATCGGTCAGTTGGGGTAGGTCGGCCAGGGCCAATGATACTGCTTCTCCCCGCCTTTGGCGCAAGGTTTTTAAGATATCTTCCACCTGGCTGTGCTCTAAAGGCCGAAGGGGCAGAAACCGAAGGCCATTCTCCTGATCGGGTCCGGTTATCAGGACCACCAGATTGCTCTCTGTTAAGGATTTCATTACTCTGTCGGTCAGGTTATGGTCGTGGACTAGCATCTGCCTCAGTTCTTTTTGGGAGAGAGGAGGTTGCTGAAGATAAAAACGCCGGGCAATAGCTAACAGGACGGCCAGGGCCAGGTATTCGTCCACCGGCTCAGAAGCGGCGGCGGGTTGGCGAAATTCCCGGCTGAGAGGCTCCAGGTTCTGGTGCGCACAGGCTACTTCGCTGCCGATCAGCACTACCACCCAGCTATAATAGATCCACAGCACCAGGAACAACAGGTGGAAGAAAGCTCCGTAGATGACGTCATAATAGACTGTGCCCTCCTTAGTGGATTGATAATAGATAAAGAGCCAACGGGCGATTTCCCACAAACTACCCCCGACCAGGCCGCCGATCAGAGCGGATTGCAGTTTAACCTGAGTATTGGGCATGACTAGGTAAAGAAAGGTAAAGGCGACCCATAGAATTATTAAGGAGGCCAGGTCACTGGTGGCGAAATTATACAGACCGGGGGAGAGGGTGGTGAGCAGTTGTTGGACCTCGGGGAGTCCCAGGAAGGCACTGCTGAAAGTTCCGGCTACTGCCACCAGAATGGGAAGCAGCAGGAATATGCTGAAATAGTCACTGATGCGGCGGCGCCAGGGGCGAGTCTGTGTCACCCCCCAGGTCAGGTTTATAGCCCGTTCCACATTATTCATCACCAAAACCAGAGTCAACAGCAAGCTGGCCACCCCCATCGCACCTAGCCCAGCCACATCGGCATTTTCAATGTAATCAAGAACTTGGTGGGCAAAATCTTGAGATCCGGGCGCCAGCCGTTCCAACAGATAATCGGCCAGCAGATGCTGCAACCCCAGTCCTTTGAAGACCGCAAACAACAAGGCCATTAATGGCACCAGGGCCAGCATGGTGTAATAGGCCAGGGTAGAGGCCTGCACCATGGCTTGGTTGCGGATCAGACCCCAGACGGCTAGGGTACCAATCCGCAAGACCTGCAGCCCCACTTGGCCAAGCCCGGTGGCTTTATACTGCCATAGGGTAACCTGAATAAAGTTCTGTACTTGGGTGAAGAGTCGATCCACAACCTACCTGAAAATGTGTTTGCTGGTTTAAAGGAAAGCAAAATTTAGATTGGCAGAACCCGTTACAGGCCAGGGGGCCGGTGTAATCCCAGCACCCACCCCAAAATATTAATTAGCTTTCATTCGAAAACTTTATATTTTTCCTCCTCCTTTGGTAGGGTAGGGTATGGATTAAGATTAATTATTACTCCGAGCATTTAAAAGGTTAATTTGAAGGGAGGGGGGAGCGCTGGCCCCCCTCCCTCCCCCAAGATCTGTTAATTTTAACCCCAACTCATTTATTTATGACCTGAGTAATAGCTTCGCCCGGATTGAGCAGACAGGCTTCAATGAAGGGGTCCAGGTCGCCGTCCAGCACTGCCTCAACATCGCCCTCTTCATGTTTGGTGCGGTGGTCCTTGACCAGCCGATAGGGTTGCAGCACATAAGAGCGGATCTGGCTGCCCCAGGCGATCTCTTTCTGGGCGTCGATAACTTCCTGAACCTTCTCCTGACGTTTGCGCTGTTCTATTTCATAAAGGCGGGCCTTTAACACCTTCATGGCCAGTTCCCGGTTGCGGTGCTGGGACCGTTCGTTCTGCATGGAGACCACGATGCCGGTCGGCAGATGGGTGATCCGCACCGCCGAACTGGTCTTGTTAACGTGCTGGCCGCCGGCCCCGCTGGCCCGGAAGGTATCAATGCGCAAGTCTTTGTCATTGATCTCGATGTCGATGCTGTCGTCCACTTCGGGATAGACAAATACCGCGGCGAAGGAGGTGTGACGGCGGCCCCCGGCGTCAAAGGGAGAGATGCGGACCAGGCGATGGATGCCGCTTTCCGCTTTGAGATAGCCATAGGCATAGGGACCGGCAGCGCCGAAGGTCACACTTTTGACCCCGGCCTCGTCTCCCGGCAGCAGGTCAAAAAGTTCGGTTTCCAGGCCCTTGCGTTCGGCGTAGCGCAGATACATGCGCAGGAGCATTTCCGTCCAGTCCTGGGCCTCGGTGCCGCCTGCCCCGGCGTGGATGGTAACGATGGCGTTTTTGTTATCATCCTTGCCGCTGAGCAGGACTTCGAGCTCCAACTGCCGCATAGCCTTTTCCTGAGCAGCCAGGTCAGCGACCACCTCGGTTAAGGCCTGATTATCCTCTTCCTCCAGGGCCAGTTGCAGCATGAGGTCAAGTTCTTCAAGCAGTTGTTGTTGATTCTGCCAGTGATCGAGCAGTTGGATCAGAGACCCCCGTTCTTTTAATACTATGGCGGCCCGACCCGTATCCTCCCAAAAGTCGGATTTGGCTATTATGGTTTCGATTTCTTGCAGGCGGGTTTTTTTCTGGTCCAGATCAAAGACGACCTCGAAGCTGATGCAGACGCTGAGTGAGGGCCTGTAAACGGGCCTTTAATTCTGAGACATCAAATAACATAATTCCCCCAAATCTGATGGATTATATTTTAAATATAACAGATAAGGCCAAATTTAAAAAGACCAGAGGATCTTCCCAGCCAATTTTAAGCCAGGGCCACAGCTAGGGCTAACACTTCATTGAATTCATTGACCGCGCCCAGCACATCACCGGTAATACCCCCCAAGCGGCGCTGGAAATAATGGCTGGCCAGCCAGGTCGATAAGGCTATCAGTCCCCAAGCCCCTAAACCGCGTCGCCCATAAGTCAATAGCGCCAAAAATAAGGCGCTCAGGCTGGCCACCCACAGATACCGCCCGGAAACCAATGATGTCATGGCCTGCCCCAGCCCGCCTTCCGGCCGGGCATAGGGCGACAGATATGCCAAGGCGACCATAGACCATCGACTGAGCACCGGAAATAACACCAGCGCCCGAACATCCGCCTGTTCAATCAGGGCCAGAATCAGGGCAAACTTGAGGAGCAGGATGACTATCAAACCCAGCACTCCAAAAGCTCCTAAAGCGCTGTCCTTCATGATCCGCAGCCGGGCTTCCGGGGTCTGCCCGCCTCCCAGGCCGTCCAGGGTATCGGCCAAGCCATCCAGATGGAGCCCCCGGGTGGCTACCACCAGGACCGCGACCAGGAAGGCGGCGACCGCCGGATTGGGGAAGATGAGTGCCAGTCCTAAGTAAACCGCCCCCAGAAACAGACCCAGGAGCAGACCGACCAAGGGGAACCATACCATGGATCGGGCCAGTTCCGCCGGGTTACTTTCCAGATGGCGGGGATAGGGAAAGATGGTGAGAAAGGTCAGGGCCAACCCTAAAGTACGGACCATAAATCCTTAAGAGGCTCCATTTTCATAAATTTCTGTTAACCGGCCTTTTCTTACAAAACTAACAGTTGCGGTTTGGGGCAGCCTTATTGTATATTGCCCTTCAGACTAGAACAACGGCTGTGAAGAGTTGCTGCGTTGATATTACCTGCTAATTCGCAGATGCAAGTCTTTAAAGGGAGTACCATGTACGGTAGATATATTGCGACCGGGGGCATGACCTTTGGTTCAGCACTGGCCATCACCATTTCCTGGAGTCTGCACAAATCAGTATTTTGGGCCATAGTTCATGGAATCTTGTCCTGGCTCTATGTGATTTATTATATCTTGGCCTACTAAGGCAGTCTCCGTCATGGCGACCCGTCTCCTTCAGTCCGGTCCGAGACCCCGGCTTCTGCAAAGGTAGCCATTTCTTTATAGATCTTAAGCCCGGCTTCGATTAGACTCATCCCCAGGACGGCCCCGGTGCCTTCTCCCAGGCGCATCCCCAGATTTAACAATGGTTTTAAACCAAGGCTGTCTAATATCAGCTGATGCCCCGGCTCCACTGACCGGTGAGCTGCCAGCATATACTCTTTAACCCGAGGGCAGAGTCTGGCGGCCACCAAGGCCGCGGCAGTGGCGATGAAACCATCTACTACTACTGGCCGCCGGGCCGCAGCAGCCCCTAAAATCAGACCGGTCAGACCGGCGATCTCCAGGCCGCCGACCTGGGCCAGCACTGCCAAAGGGTCTTGCGGATCAGGGCGATGATGCGCCAAAGCCCGTTCGATGACGCCGACTTTGTGGCGATAGGTGGCCGCATCAACGCCGGTCCCCCGGCCAGTGACCGCGGCCACGGGCTGGCCGGTGAACACCGCGGCCAGGGCCGCAGCCGGGGTGGTATTGCCGATCCCCATTTCGCCGGTAGCCAGAATATCAACCCCAGCAGCAATATTGTGCTGGGCCAGCTCTAGACCCACCTGCAAGGCCTGGGCTAGTTCCTCCCAACGCATGGCCTGCTCCGCGGCTAAATTGCGGGTGCCATAGGCCACCTTGCGGGAGATCAGCCCTGGCTGCGGCTCAAAATCTGTCTTAACGCCGATATCCACCACCTGCACCTCGGCCCCCACATGCCGGCTCAGCACATTGATCGCCGCCCCGCCCCGCAGGAAATTAGCCACCATCTGAAAGGTCACCTCCGAGGGAAAGGCGCTGACGCCTTCGACGACCACGCCGTGGTCGGCGGCAAAGACACAGACCATCTTGCGATTAATGGTTGGGAAAAGTTCCTCCCGGATGGCCACATAATGGGCCGCCAGTTCTTCCAACCGCCCCAGACTGCCCCGGGGTTTGGTGAGTTGATCGAGCCGCTGCTGGGCCTGTTGGAACCAGTGTGGGTTGAGGGGTTGGATCTGATCGATTAATTGTTCAAGTTCAATCATTAATGGCATACATGGTCCTTTACCTGGACGGGGCCGTTGACTCAGGTTTTAGAATCAGAGGCAGGCCGCACACCACCAATACCACCAGGTCGGCCACCTCACTCAACCGTTGATGCAGGTCTCCGGCCCGGTCGCGGAACTTGCGGGCCAGGATATTGTCCGGAACTATTCCCCATCCCACCTCATTGGTGACCAGGATAACCGGGGTATTCAGGTTTTCTAAACCATTAATCAGAGCCATGACTTCAAGGCTGTCGATATCCGAGTCAGGGGCCAATCGGGTCATCAGGTTGGACAACCAGACCGTCAGGCAGTCAACCAGAATCACTCCATACCGGCCGTCCGCCTCTTGGAGCGTCCGGGCCAAGGCCACAGGCTCTTCCCTGGTGGTCCACTCCGGCCCCCGCCGGGCCTGATGGCGGGCAATACGGTCAGACATCTCCTCATCCAGGGCTTCGCTGGTGGCCACATAGAGCCAAGGGCGGGGCAGGGATTCGGCCAACCTCTGGGCATAGCGGCTTTTGCCGCTTTTGGCCCCGCCGGTGATTAGGGCCAACCGGAAGTTATCAACCTTTAGGGTCAAGCTAACTTTCCCTGTTAACGATATTTTTTCCTGCCAGAGGTAACCGAGTTTAAAATTTTTGTTTTTTGACCGCCATCAGGTTCTCGATCTGATCTATGACTTGTCCTTGCAGATTGACCACCTGCAAGGAGATTTTTCTATGGTCGGCAGTGAAGAGCAAGAAATTTTCCTGGGTTGAGTAGTAATAATAACCATGGCGGGGGCTTTTTTTCCAGTATTTATTCCAGGGAGTCAATTGCTCCCCGCAATAGGGCGCCCCCGCGCCCCCCGAGGTAATGTACCAGGTCGGATATTTGAGGTCTTGCAGGGGCGAACAGGTTTCCCCGGCTTCGCCGATCTTACCGTTGTGGTTTTTATCATCTGGGCCAGGGTCACCAATAAGGACATGGTTATGGATCAAAATCTTGCTATACGAATGTTCATGGCCGGCCAGGAATAGCGCCACTTTGGGATTTTCGGCCAACATCCGGACCAGTTCATTCCTCAGATCAATAATACCCGGGCCGTCCGGGGTCGGTTTCGCCCCGCCCTGATAGGTATAGGCCCGGACGCGGTTGTTGCCCCGGTACCACATACAATTTCTAAGGCCGCCGTCATTGGGGAAAATCGGCTCATGGGCAAAGAGAACGATATATTTTATGGAGGCATCCTTGTCGGCTTTCTTGAGCTCGGTTCTGAGCCATTCCAACTGATCAGGCAGGAGGTAGCCTTGCGGGGAACCGCCGAATTCCTTGGCTGCTTCCCAGTTGCCGGCCTTCCAGGACAGCCAATAACAATTATTAACGGCAATAATTTTTACCGGGCCGTATTGGAAGGAATAGACATTTTCACTATAAGGTGGCCGCCGCGGGTCAGCCGGAACCGGGCCATTGGCAGGATTTACGAATTCTGCGGCAAAGACCGCTTCGGCACTGTCCGTGGCATAGGGCCATTTATCCAGCACGGTGCCGTATTTTGAACCATCGCGGTAAGCTTTAATCAGTGATTCATGATTGCCCATGCCGGTATAGACCGGCCGCTCGTGCCAGAACCCCGCGGCCGCCTGTTTCCAGGCATAGAGTTGCGTTTTAAAGTCGTCTTGGCAGGTTGAATAGCCGTTGACCAGGTCACCTCCGAAGATGATCAACTCAGCTCCGCGGCGATAGGCTAATCTCAGGCTCTGGTCCAAGGCCGCATAGTTTAGACCCATGAATTTATGGTTGCCGCCCGCAATTCCTTCCCGGCTGTCAGACAGAAAGGCAAAGGTGACCGGTCCCTGCCCCGGGGCCGGCGCGCTGCGGAAAGTATAGGCGTTGGTTCTGAAATTGTCGAATTCCACCTGGTAGCGATAGACCCTCTGGGGTTGAAGACCAGTGACTCGGATTTCATGATGAGTAGTCGGAGTCGGGTCTGCAAAGACCGGGCCGTTATTCAGGATAACCTTTCCCACCCCCGGGTCGCTGGTCCGAAAAGTAATGACCACCCGATCGTTGGCCTCGCTACAGACCAGATTAACCAAGGGGCCTTCGATGATGGTGGGGAGTTTGACAAAGCCTGCCGGGGTCCTTTTAAATCTGACAAAAATATCATAAGTTCCAAGGGTTTTATCTGACCGGGACGTTTCCCGCCAGAGCTCCAACCGCACCACGGCCAGTCCTTGTTATCCGGAACCGTTTAACCTCGTAATCCGTCCGGCGGCCCTCGAAGGGATACGGACCCACATAAATCGAGCCGTAGATCTTGGTGGGGTCGATGCCGGTGCCGTCCAGCAAGGTAGTAATGCCGGTCAGATCAAACGCCAGGCCTTGCTCGTCGCCGTCTTTGATCGCCGCATAGAGCTGCTCCACCGTGAACAGATTACAGACCGGATGCGGTTTCTCCTTTAGTCCGGCCGCGGCCGGGTCTTTTACCGGCAAATTGTCGGCCCTGGCCAAGGACGGGATCAACCAACCAGTGGCGGAGATAATAAAAAACAGGATAAGGAGCCGACAAAGTTTTCGCCTCGAACCCGAGCTCAGCTTCATGGCCAGTTCCTCCGATTAACCCGGTATATAAAATTGATTGGTAATTTTAGCAACCAATAAATAAAAGGGAAGAGCAATTATGATGAGAATCTGGTTAAATATGGTTTACCTGGCATGCTCTAGGGATTAAGATAAAACAGCAAAGGAGTTGCCGTCATGGATTTTACTTTAAGCCCATCCCAACAACAGGTCCAGGACAGCGCCCGACAATTCGCCCAGGAAAAGATCCAGCCCCAGGCCGCGGCATTAGATCGCCAGGGCCGGCATCCAGCGGAGATTCTGGCCGGCCTTGGGGAATTGGGCTTCATGGGACTGGCCCTCCCGGAAGCCTACGGCGGGGCCGGAAAAGATTTTGTCAGTTATGTGCTGGCGGTGAAGGAAATTGCTCAGGCCTGTACCTCCTGTGCCTTGATTATGCATGTCAATCATACCTTATTTGCCGGGACAGTAAATAGTTGGGGGACGGAGGCTCAGAAGCTGAAATATCTGCCCCCGGTGGCTCAGGGCCACAAAATGGCCTGTTTTGCCCTCACCGAGGCCGAAGCGGGCTCGGATCCGAGCCGGCTGCAATGCACGGCCATCCGCCAGGGCCAGGACTATATCCTCACCGGCGAAAAGAAATTCGTCACCAGCGGCCAGGTGGCCAGCTACGGGCTGGTGGCGGCCAGTACCGCACCGGAGCTGGGGGCTAAAGGCATCAGCGCCTTTATTGTGGACTTGGAGGATAACCCAGGAGTTACCGTAGGACCCTTGGAGGATAAATTGGGGCTTAGGGCCACCGGCACGGTGGATTTAATTTTCGATAATGTCCGCATTCCGGGAACAAATCTTCTCGGTGGTGAAAATCAGGGTTTGAAGGTGATGCTTCGAACTCTGGATGACGGCCGCATTGGCACCGCAGCCCAGGCAGTGGGGCTGGGGCGGGCAGTATTAACGGAAGCGCTGGCCTATGCGCGCCGCCGGGAGCAGTTCGGCCAAGCCATTGCCCAGTTCCAGGCCATTCAGTGGAAGCTGGCCGATATCGCCACCGAGTTGGAATCTGCGGAACTCTTGACCCTTAGAGCGGCCTGGCGCAAAGATCAAGGACTGCCTTACGATACCGGGGCGGCCATGGCCAAGCTGTTTGCCACTGATGTGGCCATGCGGGCCGCAGTGGAGGGCGTGCAGATCATGGGCGGGTATGGCTACCTGAAAGATTACCCCATGGAGCGACACTTGCGGGACGCCAAGGGCGCCCAGATCTATGAAGGCACCAACGAGATCATGCGGTTAATTATTGCCCGTAATCTGTTTAGAGATAAAATTTGAGGGGCTGGTTTGAGGTTCAAAATTCAATTGCTCCAATATTCGGAAAGGAGAACTCGATGACCCCAAAATTGACCCAGGGTCTGGTCCAGGTCTACACCGGGGACGGCAAAGGCAAAACCACCTGTGCCCTGGGACTGGCGCTGCGGGCGGTAGGCCGGGGATTCAAGGTCTTAATGATTCAGTTTTTAAAAGGGGAAGAAAGCGGGGAACGATTGGCGGCGCTGCGGCTAGCCCCGGAGTTTACCATCCGCCACTTCGGCCGCTGTGGCTTTATCAGAAAAGATCATCCCGACCCCCAGGACGTGGCTCAGGCCCAGGAAGCCCTGGCCCTGGCGCAACAGTCGATCCAGAGCGGAGAATATGACCTGGTCATCCTGGACGAGATCAACATCGCCCTTTATTTTAATCTGCTTTCAGTGGCCGAGGTGCTTGACCTGCTTCAGTCCCGTCCTCCCCAAGTGGAGATTGTGTTAACCGGCCGCTATGCCCCTCCCGAGATTATTGCCGCCGCTGATCTGGTCACCGAGATGAAGAACCTGAAACATTATTACGAGCGCGGCATCCCCGCTCGGGAGGGGATTGAATCCTAACGGCAAGGGCGCCAGGAAACGTGCTCTGCTGAAGTGGCCTTTATAGTTTAAGGCTCGTGATGACTGAGGAGTTAATCCGGGGGGCGGCGCTATTTCCAGACCCCATCGATTAAAGCCCCGCATTGAGGGCAGTGGCTCTCCTTTAGATAGTTGTGTCGGATAGTATATCCAAGGCGGTCGACGAGCAGCGCCTGACATTGGTAACAGAAAGTGTCTTCACCGGCATCACCCCGGATGTTGCCCGTATAGACATATCGAAGTCCGGTTTCCAGGCCGATTTCTCTGGCCCGGAGTAACGTTGCAGTCGGAGTCGGGGGGCGATCCAACATCTTGTAAGTCGGATAGAACGCCGACACATGCCAAGGAATTCCGGCATCCACTCCTTTTATGAAGGCGGCGATCTCTTTGAGTTCGCTCTCGGAGTCGTTTAATCCCGGAATCACCAGGGTGGTCACCTCCACCCAGACCCCCAAGCGCTTCATCCGGGCGATATTATCCAGCACCGGCTGGAGCCTGGCCTTGCAAACCTTGCGATAAAAATCATCCGAAAAACTTTTCAGATCAATATTAATGGCGTCAATCACCTCCGCCAGCACCGTGGCCGAGGTCTCGGTCATGAAACCATTAGAAACATAGACGTTGCGGATTCCCTGTTCTCTAGCTAACACCGCAGTATCATATGCAAATTCCGAAAAAATAGTTGGCTCTGTATAGGTGTACGAGATGCTGGCCGCATGGCTGGCCCGGGTCTGGGCGACCACCTCCGCCGGGGTCATCTCCTGACCGATAATCTTTTTTTCGTGCAGCCGCGGGTATTGGGAAATATCATAGTTCTGGCAGTGCAGGCACTGAAAATTACAGCCTACCGTGGCAATCGAAAATGACCGGCTGCCAGGCAAGAAATGGAATAACGGTTTCTTTTCGATGGGATCGACATTTTGGGCGATGAGCTTGCCATAAACCAGGGAATAGAGGACGCCTTCCCGGTTTTCCCGAACCATACATATGCCCCGTTTGCCAGGATCGATCTGGCATTCATGGGCGCAGAGATGACACTGAACCTTATTATCCTCAAGTTTCTCATAAAATCTGGCTTCTTGCATAGTTTTACCTCACCATCAGTTTGCCGCGGGGTCAAACAGATAAGAACTTTAGTTTAAAAGTAATGCTTTTACCTGATATTGTAAAGGCCAAGGCTGTCGATCGGCTAAAAATACCTGATCGCCATATCGACAGAAGCTCTGGGCTCTGTTAAAAAGAAGTCAGTCGGAAAATACTCAGGAGGTGCCAACATGCTGCCCCAGGATATCCGCATCTCAGGCCGTCACGTGGAAATCCTGCCGGAATGGCGGGAAAAAATCGAAACAGAACTGGAACGTCTGCAAAAACACTATTATGATCCGATCCTCCACGCCCGGGTGGAGATCATCGGTTCTGGTCACCACCGCCACGGGGCCTTCGAAATTCATCTGCTAATATCCATCCCCGGAGATACCATTACCCTGACTCGTGAGGGGGAGTTTGTCCTGCCCCTGATCGTCGAGGCCTTTGATGCACTAGATCGAAGTCTGGAAGAACACTCCCATATCCGCCAGCGCATGGTCAAGGCCCATGAGGACCATGCTCAGCTGGGCAAAATCCTGCGGCTGTTCCCGGAAGAGGATTATGGTTTCATTGAAACCACCGATGGTCTGGAAGTCTATTTTCATGCCCACGCGGTGCGAAAAGGCAGCTTTGATAAACTTAAGATCGGAGAACCGGTAAAATTGGCCCTGGAAAGCGGGGATAAAGGCCCTCAGGCCATCTGGGTCCTCCCCTTGGATTGACCTAACCGAGGCAAAGATGCATCCCTCCAGACCGCCTGACCGTAGGGAAAGTCAAACTTTTGCTTGCTAATATAATTTCCAGTAATTATTATTAATTATCTTTGAATAATTATCCAATTTGTCCAGAGGAGGCTTTAAATGGCAGAAAATCTACCTGAAAAAGGGGCCATTATCCAGAGAGATAAAGAAACCTATGCCATCGCGCCGCATATTCCGGGGGGGATTATCACCGATTTTGGATTATTGCGCCGGGTGGCGGAGGTCTCGGAAAAATATGGCGTCAAGGTTGTCAAACTCACCTCAGCAGAGCGGTTTGCCTTGGTAGGAATCAAGGCTGAGGATCTCGACCAGGTCTGGCAGGAACTGGGGATGGTCCCTGGAGCCGCCATTGGCCTCTGCGTCCGGTCCATCAAGTTATGCCCCGGCACTACCTTTTGCCAGATGGGCCTTCAAGATGCGGTGGGAGTAGGCCTGAAACTGGATGAGAAATACCATGGTGCGCCTCTACCGTTTAAATTTAAGATCGGAGTTTCCGGTTGCCCTAATAATTGTGCCGAGAGTTCGATTAAGGACCTGGGGCTGGTGGGTACCGCCAAAGGCTGGCGGGTGCTGGCAGGTGGCTTTGCCTCCGGCCATAAGCCGCGGCTGGCCGATGTGATTGCCAAAGGCCTTAACGATGAAGAGGCCTTGGCGCTCTCTGGCCGCATCATTGATTGGTTCAGTCAGGCCGGGAAAAGAAAACGTTTGGGAAGGGTAATCGATGAAATCGGCCTGGACCGATTCAAGCAGGAACTGGGAGTGCCCCTGGAGGAGTAAGGGCTTGTTTCGAGTATTTCGTTGGCCTTTAAAGAGGCTTGTAAATCAGGCCATTCTGTGATAGACAAATAATAGGTGGTGGGCGTAGCTCAGTCGGTGGAGCACCGGGTTGTGGCCCCGGAGGTCGCGGGTTCAAGTCCCGTCGCTCACCCCAAGAACATATTTTATTTTCAGTTGAGTAATTTTATCCTTATATCGCCTCTTCCCCGCTGGCGGGGGGGAGGCCGAGTGTGAGGGGGCATTAGCTCTTTGATCGCAACTTGGTATTAATACTGCTGGGGACAGATTGGGGACACAAAAATAACCTCATTTTATAAATTTAATAATTGAATTTATTAAATAAACCGGCGTAAGGGCATAAGACTCGAACCCACCCGCCGCCTTCCTCAGACGGCACACCGGATTTGAAGTCCGGGGGCCCCACCACTGAGCGTTGCACTTCTACAGATAGATTGACAATTATTACAGTAACTTAAATTTTCTGGAGTTATCCACAAGTTTGACATTTCCGGAAAAGTTTTCTTCCCGGATAGGGCATAGAAAAAAGCCGACTGGCTCCTTACAGGTCCAGCCGGCTGGGTAGGGTATGGAGGGAGGGGTTGAAGTTCGGGCCCGACATCGGATTCTTCGGCCTGGTAATTATGCCTTGGCAACTTGAACTTTGATCAATTTTAGGGGGGCGGTCCCGGCATAAACATCGGTCACATTGGGAGGCATCAGGTCTCCGACGCCTCCGCAGCCCCCGAATTGGGGATATTTGGGATCCGCCTCCAGACCCCGGATATGGCCGAAGCCTCCCCCCATGGCGGTCGTTCCCTGGCGGATATTCCAGGTTACATAGGCTTCGGTAGTCGTCTGTCCCCAGGGGGAAGTCACCCGAACCGGGTCGTGGTTTTCAATGCCCCGGGCTTTGGCATCCAGGTAATTAATCCAGATGGGGTTTTTCCCCACCTGAGACATCAGATAGAAATTGTTCTGGGTGCTGCAATGTTCATGTTCTGCGAACCGGAAATTGCCCAGGATAAGAGGATAATCTTCATCCGGCTTAAGCAGGGGCCAATCTTCGTAGGGATCGCGGTAATCCGGCAGCGGATCCATACCTTTCTCTTCCGCCACCGGGTTCTTGAAATTGTATTTGCCGGTTATGGTCTTGCCAGATGAACCATAGCCTTCGGGAGGATTGAAGCCGCCCCATTTTTGATATTTATAATATTCGGCCTGATCCGTGATAATGTAACCTTTGGCTTTGAGTTCTTCCAGGCTCCAGGGGGTCCCGGCCAATTGGTTGCGCATCGCGTCCTCGATATCGGTCCAGGGGAAATATTGCCCCAGCCCCAGACGCTTGGCCAGCTCGGTAAAAATAAAGAAATCCGACCGGTTATCGTATAGCGGATCGATCACCTGCTGGGTAAGGTGAATCGCCGCATCATAAAGCCATTCGGCGTAAACCCGGCTTTGCTCAAACCAACTTACCCCCGGCAGCACCACATCGCACAACACCGCGGTGTTGCTCATAAATGAATCGATGGTGGCTTTAAATTTAAGCTCCTTGATAGCCTTCTCGGCGGCCTCCCGGTTGGTCCAGGAAAGCACCGCATCCCCATAATAACACAGGAATCCCTGGAATCGGCGCTGGGCGACATCCTCGGGGAAATAGCCGGAGGCCCACCCGGCCCACATCCTCAGTTGGTTCATTTTATCCTTGGGCTTGACCGGGGGCTTTTCTTGGCCCGGCCCCCAGGGACTGGACAATTTGCGTTTGTAAGGCAAGCTTGGCCCTCCAGGGGCGTCAAAAGTACCCAATAGGGCATTTAACGCCCATACCGCCATGGTGCCATGAAAGGCGTTGGGTGATTGGGCCACCCCGGTCCAGGTCACCACACCCGGATGACGTGACTGGGCGATCTCCAGGGCTATCCGTTCAATGGTGGCCGCCGGCACCCCACTGATTTTTTCGGCCCATTCCGGGGTGCGGGGCAATCCATCTTCTTCCCCTAGTAAGCGGCGCTTGAAATCCTCAAAGCCAAAGGTCCAATTTTCGACGAACTCTTTATTGTAAAGTTCGTTTTTGACTATAACGTGACACATGGCCATCGCCACTGCCCCATCGGTAGAGGATTTGATCGGGATCCATTCGGTGGCCAGGGCCGCAGTCTCCGACCGGCGGGGGTCAAACACCACTAGTTTGGCCCCTCGGGTCACAGCTTCTCGAAGCAGTCGGAGCTTGCGCTGACTCTGGCTGGTGGCCACTTCATTGTGTCCGAAATTGAGGATATAATCTGACTGCTGATAGTTAAGCCAGGGCCGTTTATCGTTCAGGTTGTGCTCGTTAGCCTGGCGCATGGGATTGTCGCACATGGTCCGATGGGTACAAATATGCGCCCCATAGGCGTTCATCACCCCTTCGGTGAGCCAGTTATTAAAGTCATTACCCCGGAGGAATCCCACGGTATGGGGCTCTAAAGATTTTAAGCCCTGAGCGATCCGATCCAGGGCCTCATCCCAGGAGGCCTTTCGGAAGCGTCCATTTTCTCGAATTAACGGGGTCTTGAGACGGTAGGCGCTATAGACATGGTAATTAGAAGAGCCCCCTTTGGGACAAAGGCGACCGCCCCCCCGAATGTCGCCTTCTAAACCGGCCAATCCGGTAATGATCCCGTCTTTCAGCTTGACGGTCTTTCCACAAAGAGCATTGCAAATGTAACAATGGGTGGGCAGTACTTTTTCCGGCTCTTCCGGGATTGCCCCTTTGTCCAACGTGAAATATTCCTTATCGAGCTCAAGAGTGGAGATGACTTCCCCCAGAGCGGCAAAGGCCTCTAATGGAGCCCCGGGAAGGGCCTGACCGGAATGCTGGGCAGATGCCAAGGCCCGGTCTTGAACCAGTATTTGCAAGGTAACTTCAGCTAAGGCCCGGTAGAAATCGGACTGGGCACAACTGGCCAACACCGCGCAGAATTCGAGGGCCCAGCCCATCAGGTGATCTCTTAGGAATTTGAATCGCAGTTTTTCCCAATCCGCGGCCGACGCCCCGCCTGTAATGCTGGCCTCGGCTAGAAAGCGCATGAACTCCAATTCTACTGCTAGATGATCGTCCAGATCATGATAGCGGGGCGATTTGTGAACCTCGGCCTGGCGATAATATCGCCTCACTTCGGGGACTGCCCCCATCAGCACCGGGACCCGGTGGATAAAGGAGGAGGCGTACGGGAAGACCGGATTGGGCCCGGCATTGAGAAAGATATCGGCGTATTCATACCGCAGGTCGGCCCAATCCGGCGCCTCACAATGTTCCAAGTAGGTTAGCAGGCTTTCTAACCCAATGCGCAGCTCTGGTAAGCTGCATCGGGTGATAATGTTTTTTAAACCCTGGAGAAACTCTGCGCCCCGTAATTTCTCGTAAAGCGCCGAGGAAAGTTCATCTCTATATAAAGTTGATAGTAATTGGTATATTTGCGCTCGCTGCCGGTTTAATTCCACATTGGTCGCGGTCATCACCCCACCTCCATACCTTTAAAGGGCCAGGGCCTCTTTAATAGTACGCTTAGTCGCTTTCAAAACCCGGGTTACCCTGGTTTCAAGCTCTTCGCTATCCACAGGCTTCACCAGGTACTCCTGGACCCCCTGCCGGATAGCTTGGCGGACCGTTGCCGTTGTCGGCTGGTCAGTCAGGATAACCACTCGGAGGTCCGGATGGAGCTGGCGCAACTGTCCCAATACCTCCGGCAAGTTTGACTTCTTGAATCGAGTCTCTAAGATGGCCAGATCCAACGTTTGCCTCCAGGCCTCTGCCAAGGCCGCCTCCTCCTCGGTAAAATTGATAATTTTATGACCCTTTTTCCCCAGCACGCTTCCGATCAGGGTGCCATAATCTGGATCAGCATCGATGGTTAAGATCGTTGCCACGGCTTATCCTCTCTATTTGCGGGACTTCCCGTTAATGAATGTTTTTCAAAAAAACGTCAACGCAGGCCCTTTTTGACTTTTAAGGGCTTTACGACTTGCCTGGCCACCGATTAAGAGTGGCCAGACCCTCGAAACTCAATTTAAAAAAGGAATCGGAAAAAATTAAATCCGCCGCTCAGAACAGCCAATAGGCGGTGGCCCGGAAGCGGTTGTCGTTCTGGTCGCCGGCTCCGTAGAAGTCCCGGATCAGGCGGCTGTAATCGACCTGAAACTTCTGGTTGT
>JAFDGA010000006.1 GCA_019309545.1 Deltaproteobacteria bacterium | reverse complement strand
CCGGTGACATTCCAGCGCCCTTGGTGATCCTGGTTGAGGTTGACCTGCAAGCCACTGATCTCAATGGCGTTGATCTCTGGTTCCAGTTTAAGGATGGAAAGCAACGACAGGGTGATCTGCAACTCCTTGGCCCGCAGCACCTCATCCTGATGGCCGGTGACCACTACTTTTTCGAAGACCAGGGCAGTCAGGGGGTTGCCATAAATCTTGTCCACCGTCACTTCGCCGTTGACCCGGTCATTGACGGCCACGACAATTTTGGGAGCAGCCCATTTCCAGAACCGATCAGTAGTAACTAGCAGGCTGAACAATACCAAGAGCAGCAGCACAAGGCCCAAAATGCCGCCCAACCACTTCCAAAGCCGCCATCTGCTTTTGGGTTTTTGGTTTTTCATAAACGTTATCAGCTAATTATCTGTTTGATTTCGTCTTTGATTCCTTACCTAGCGGTATAATGGTTTAACCAAAACCAAAAAGCTTCACTGGCCAGGTTCTCAAAACTCGAAACTGAAAGCCCAAAACTCATTAAAAAGCCTGGCCAATCGTAAAATAGATCTGGTAATCATCCCGCTCCCGGTCGATGGGATTCAATGGAAAGGCGACGTCCAGTCCTACCGGTCCGACCGGAGTCTGATAGCGCAATCCGAAGCCGGCGCCGTACTTGAGTTGTCCGAGGTCGGTGTCATCGACCTCCAGGAACACATTGCCACAATCCATAAATGCCACCCCTCTGAGTTCTTTGAAAATCGGAAAACGGAACTCCAGGCCCCCCTCCAATAAGGAATTGCCGCCCAAGGGGTCGCCTGCGGGGTTGCGAGGACCGAGATAGTCCAGCCGGTACCCCCGGACACTGCCCATGCCGCCGCTGAAGAAGCGCCTGACAATGGGTATTTCAGCAGTCTCCTGAATCGGGTTGATAAGTCCAAATTTCACCCGCCCGGCCAGCACCAAATTCTTCCGCCCCAGGTTCTGATAGTGCCGGACCTCCATCAGACTGTGGATAAATTGCAGGCGCGAGCCCAAGAAATCCGGGGCATATTCACCCGACAGGGTCATCAGTCCGCCCCGTTGGGGATCTGCCGGATTATCGGTCGAATCCCGGCTGAGTCCCCAGAGCAGCATGGAGGACTGATAGGTTTTCCCCGGCTCGGTCTCCGTAAGCAGCTCCAAACTTTCTATAGGGATATTAAAAGGACGGCTAAATTCCAACCCATGGCCTATATAGCCCTTGATTTTCCAAGGGAACTCCCTTTCCAGCACCTCTCGGCTATAGAAGGATCTATCAGTGAAGCCCGGCAGATAGCGGCGCAATACACCGCCGTTAATGTTTAGATCAGCAAACGTACAAAGAAACAAAGGATTGTAGAATGAACCTTCCATACGCGTTTCCAACCGGGAATATTTGGTGTATAAGTCCAGCAGGCGGCCACCGCCGGCCAGGTTGCGAAACCGCAAGATAGCTCGGCCCCGGAACTCATCCTCACTGCCATATCCTGCCCCTAATTTTAAGGAGCGTTTCTTTTTCTCTTTCAGGGTCACCGTAATCGGAATCTCGGTCTGACCGGGGGGAACTTTTTCAGGAGTCACCATAACACTTTGAAACAGGTCCAGGGCATAGAGTTTACTCTGACTATCATAGATTTTTTCTAAAGAAAAAATCTCCCCGGGATGGAAGGTCAGACAGCGGCGAATCAAAGTTTCCGGGGTCTCCAGGTCCTCACCGGTAATCTTGATCGCCCCGAACCGGCAGAGCAACCCTGGCCAGGCTTGAACATTGACCTTGGCCAGATTTCGCTCCGGATAGACCGCCACCTCCCCCTCAACCCGAGCTTTGGGATAGCCGTTGTCCAACAGATAGTCCATTATCTGCTTTTTGAGATCCTCGTATCCCGATTCTGTAAAGCGTTGACCTGGCTTAATGGAGGTCTCTTGCAAAATCGGGGTCAGATTGATCGGTTCGGCCGCCGCCGCCACACTCAGGTTAACCTTATCGACTCTGACCCAGACACCTTCGGTGATATTCAGGCGGATCTCTACCTGATTATCCGGCAGTTTCTTGACCTCCGGGACGATCCGGGTATGGTAGAATCCCTCCCGGCGGTAAAGAGCCTGAATACGTTCTAGGTCCAGCTTCAATTCCTCGGGATCGTAAGTCGGCGGCTTCTTCCAGGGCCAGAACGAAGGTCGGGGGGTCATCATTTCTTCCCAGACGGCTTTGGCGGTGACAGTCCGGGCTCCGAAAATTTTGAAGGAACGAATGGTCAGGCGGGGATCAGATTCCCCAGACCTGGCCTCTACCGAAACGATCAGGCCCCACAAAACCAGCCCCATTAATACAAAAAACCCAAACCTGCCTGCAGTCATCTTCCACGCCGGATAAATTTCTTCTAAAATTTATCAAAAACCTTAATCGCAGGCTCCTATCTTCGGGACCGGCGATTGGTTCTCGAATTTTTCCTCAGCCCCGGGGAGGATGGGTAATCCGAATCAAACAGCTCTGGTTGCCGCGGTTGGCGAACCCCGTCGGTTCTAGATTTTGGGCGTTCCAAAAGATTGGCATCGATAACGGAAATTAGCGGAGAAAGTCGGGTGGCGCGTTTCTGCCCCCATAAAGTGCGAACCCGGGCCCGGCTCAAGAAAACCTGATGCGTAGCCCGAGTAAGGCCGACATAAAAAAGACGACGTTCTTCTTCCGGATCCGAGGGAGCCTCCCCCTGAGGTTCATAGGGCAGCAATCCGGTCTCGCAGCCGGCAATAAACACATAGGGAAATTCCAGACCTTTGGCCGCGTGCAGGGAAAGCAATGACACCTTCTCGGCCTGGAAGTCGAGGCCGGTGAATTCCGGCCCGATGTCTTGCCGGGCCTGTTGGCAGGGTATTCCGGCGGCCTGCAACTGCTGTTCCAGGACTAGCCCTAGGGCATGGACGCGGTAGAGGATGGCGATGTCCCGGAAACTGGCCGACGTCCGGGTTTCTGATTGCCGGACTCTCTCGTCTTCCAGGGCCAGATGACTGGTGCCGCCGACCAGAGATTCGATCTGCCGGGCAATTTGCTGGGCTTCCGAGATTTCTGAGGCGGCTTCAAGCAGGATTAGGGGCAGGTTCCCGGGCCGCCGGGAGACCAGTGGCGATTCCGTGGTCGGGGTGGCCACTAGCTGTTGAGCGGCTTGCAGAATAGGGGGCGGCAGCCGATAGGTGTCGGTGAGAGTCATTACCTGAGCTTCCGGCCAGTCCTGGGTAAAGCGGTAGAAATATTGCGGCTGAGCCCCGCGGAATCCATAAATCGCCTGATTGGGGTCGCCAATCACGAATAATCCCGGGGCCGGGCTGGGGGCCAACAGACGCAGCAGGGTATATTGGGCCCGATTGACATCCTGGTACTCATCCACCAGCAGGTGGAGATAGCGGTCCTGGTAGCGGCGTTGCAATTCAGGATGATCTTGCAGAAGCCGCACCGGTCGAACCACCAGATCATCAAAATCCCAACGCCCTAGCTGTTCCAGGGCTGCTTCATAGGCCCGGTAAGGGGCCAGGAAATCCGAGTCCGGCTCCCTGCCCACCAGATCCTCCGGATAAAGGAGATGCTGCTTGTAATGGACAATGGCTTGGTCAATCTCCTTCAGAGCACAACCATATTGTTGGGCGGTCGGGCGCAAGAGGCTTTGGCGCTCTTCTTCAGTAAGGACCTGGCGCTCCGGATAATCGCTTTCTTGCAGAATTTGTCTGCCCAGGGCATGAAAGGTCTGGATCGCCAGTCGGTCCAGCCCGGGATAGTCCGGCAATAAAGTCCGTAGCCGACTGCGCATCTCCTCGGCCGCCTGGCGGGTAAAGGTAAGGCCCAGGATCTGTTCCGGCCGAACCGCTCCGTTTTTGAGCAGATAGGCAATGCGGTGGGTTAAGGCCCGGGTCTTGCCGGTTCCCGGTCCGGCCTGAACCAACAGCGGGCAACCGTCATGAGTTACGGCCGCCCGTTGTCCCTGATTGAGGCCGGCCAGGATGGAATTATCCGCCTCAGAACCCAGCTTGGTGGTTATTACCGGTGCCGCTAGGGCGCACCCCGCCTGAGAACCGGCGGGCTCCGCCGCTGATAATATGCCCGGAGGCGATGACAATTGGGCAACTGGCCTGGGATCAGCCGGGATTACCCAAAAAGCCGCCTGACGACTGAGCTCCTGACGTTCAGCGGGATCAAATAAGCGAATGGTGCCATACTCGCCATCATACCCTGCCTCAATGTGGACCTGTCGCCGCCGTATCTTGGCAATCGCCGCGGCCAGCAGCGGCCCTCCCTGGCGGGCCAGCTCCTCCTCCGGCACTTGGCGCAAAATGGCCAGCTCGGGCCCCAGACGATCTAATAGGCGGAAATATTTTTCTTCCACTTTTTTACTGCCTGAATTCGCCCGGTAGATCTCGGCCAAAATCTCTGGCAGGGGGATCAGCGACTCGAAAGGCGGCGCCCCGCCCGGACGTTGGCCCGTTTCCCGATCCGCCAGTTCAATCACCCGATGCAGCACTCCCATGGTTACCGGCTTGTGGCAGACCGGACACCGCCCCTGCCATTTCTGGGTCTCAGCCGGCTCCAGGCGCTGTCCGCATTTCCGGTGGCCGTCCAGATGATATTTGCCCTCTTCCGGGAAAAATTCGATGGTCCCGGCAAAACCCTGGCCGGTTTTCAGGGCCTGGGCCAAGGCTGGATAGGTCGGCGGCACAGTTAGGACATTGGCCTCTCGGCCAATTTTAGCGGGCGAATGCGCATCGGAATTGGATACTAGGAGAAAACGGTCCAGGGCGCTCCAACGCCAGTTCATCGGGGGATCAGAAGACAATCCGGTTTCCAGAGCAAAAATCTGGTCAGTCAGGTCCTCGTAACAATCTTCCAGGCTATCAAAGCCGCTTTTGGAGCCGAATACCGAAAACCAGGGGGTCCAGACATGGGCCGGGATGACCAGGGCTTGGGAATTCACTTCCAGAATCACTTCCAGCAGATGTTTGGCATCCAATCCCAGAATCGGACGGCCGTCGGAGGTTACATTTCCCAGGCGGCCCAGCCGCGCCGATAGCTTCTGAGCCGCCTCCAGGGAAGGGAGCAACACCAGGGTATGGACTTTGCGGGTCAGCCCATTTTTTTTATAAATACTACTGATTTCTCCGGTTATCACAAAGCGGGTGGGGGATGGACCGGACCACTGCGGCCCGCCCAGCCGTCGGGCCAGGGTCAGTTCGGGACGCAGTTGATAGACCCCCTCAGCGATCGGCACCAGCCGGGCAGCCATCTCCTCCAGCCAGCCGGGATGGGTGCAATCGCCGGTGCCCAGCAGCGTCACCCCTTTGTAAGCCGCCCACAGATCCAGATGTTCTAGATCGGCGGTCTTGCCGGTGGCTCGGGAAAAATGGGAATGAATGTGCAGGTCTGCGATGACTTCCATGATGCTCTACCATACCACAAAATCACCGCCAAAGGGAAAAGATCCCGACGGCTGCGGTTAGTTGCAGCTAAGATTAGCTTAACACCATGTTCCGAAATTTCGTCTGTTCACGATCCGGCCTGGACTGGCGGGCAAGATAGATTGCTGCAACCGGAAGCTAGTCAATGGCTTGGGCCTGCATTTTCATCCGATTCAACAAGAACGGAAAGGATTTGCTCCGAATGACCCGGGCAAATTGATCTTTATAGGTCTTTAAAATGCTGACCCCATCGACTTTGACATCATATAACACCCAGCTGCGGGAGCGAGAATGCATGAGGTATTCTACCGGTATGGTCTCATTGATGCGGACAATGGTGGTTTTTACCTGAGCCCGGTCCCCTTGCTGTGATTCCTGGTGATATTGAATGGTCTCCTGTTTGAGGAAGTTAAGGACCAGGCGGGTATAGGAATCTTGGAACAGGCTGGCAAAGGTTTGTTCAAACTCCCGGGCCTGGGCACCAGAAAGACGTTGGTAAGTAGGACCCAAAGAATCGCGAGCCATCATGGGGAAGTCAAAATTCTCCTTGATGATCTGGCGGATGGCCCGGGCCCGAGCGTCTTGATGGGCCGGGCCCGCTAAAGCCGGATCGTTCTGGATGGCCATCACTTTCTGCATAATCCGTTTAACATAGTCGGTCGGGGGCCCGGCCCAGGCCCCTGCCGGGACACATAAAAAAGCCGCCAAGAGCCATATCCCTATAAGATATTTTTTCATTTGCTCTCCTCTTTTTCATACCGGAATGGCGTAATATTGCTATTTTCGCGATACTGTGGAACAACGACCGCCGCGCCTGCCTCTTGCTTTTCCAGTAGCCGGAGAAAAGCTGGCAGCACGCTTAAGGCAGCCAACAGCACATTGGTGCTGCCCACCGTTGCCAACAGCCCCAGACTGAATACTCCCTGATGGCCGGATACCATCAAACTGCCGAAACCTACCGCGGTAGTCAAGGCCGACAGCGTGACGCCCTTGGCCGTACTGGCCGGAAGAGTGATGTTGCGGGCCGCCTGGTCGATTTTCCAGCGCGTCAGGATAACAATGCCGTATTCCATACCTTCCCCCAAGATCAGGGGCAGGAATAAAACATTGGCCTGATTGAAGGACATATCGAGAAGCCACATCAGGTTCAGGGTCCAGCCGGTGCCTACCAGCAACGGCATCATAGCCAGTAGAGCCAACTTCAGGTTACGGAAGAAAACCACCAGCACGCAAGTTACCGCCAGCAATGCCATGCCGGCGGCCCACAAGCAGGCATTGCGGAAGGCCGAAGTAAAGACATAGAGCAATACCGGGTCGCCTACCACATCCGGATCCACGGTGCGGAGATCTTGGACAAATCTTTCTAACGGTTCCCGGTCCCAGACATCTTGCGCCGGGAAGACGCGGATCAGATAATTACCCTGCGTACTGATAAATCTCTCCGTAATCTGTGCCGGCAGGTCCGTAATCTGGGGCGGCCGCGCATCCAGGTTGCTTTTCAAGAGCTTCCATTTATCCCTGAGATCGGCAAAGAAATGCCGTTCAAATTCTTTCAGTCGCTCCACCAGCTGCGAATCGGGATCCTGACGCAACAAGGGCAAGAGCCGGGCAAGCAAGCGATTAGCTTCCTCCAGTTGGGCCAGGGTGGCTTGGCTTTCTGGGTTCCAACTGCTTTCTTGGGCCCGTAATAGCTTAAAGTGAATCCGGCCTAGAACTGCAGCCAACTCGGCTGGGGAGGATGAATCAGGCTGGTTGTCTGCGAAGTGGATTGGATCGACCACTGGCTTCAGTTCCTGGAGCAGGCGGTGTTTGGATTCCGGCTCATTGGGAAGAAAAGACAGGATGGATTCCACATGCGATACCGTCGCCAACTTCTTCAGGGCCTGGGTCTTAGCCTGGATTTCTTCCGGGCTGCAAACGGTCATCACTCCATAGACACTGGAATATTGGGAGTCTTCTAACAGTTTATGTTCCCATACCACTGATTCGGTGTCCGGGTTTTGCAGATTCAAGGGATTCAAATCGAACGGCACATGGAACAGACTGACGCCGCCCACAGCGAACATTGCCAGTCCCAGAATCAGGATCACTCCGGGCCGCTGCCATTTGAGCGACATAAACGGATGGGGGTGGGGTTCAACCGTTGGCGCCGTTGCCTCCGCTCGACACTTTTCAACCAGGAAGACCAAGGCCGGCTGTACCAATAGCGTAACCACTAACATGACGGGGATGCCCATGAAAAGGATCAGGCCAAGCTCGGCCAATCCTTGGAACCCCGTAAAGATGAGAGGGATGAAGGACACGGTGGTCGCTAAAGCCGCATAAATAATCCCTGGAGTGCCATATCGGTGGGTTCCCAGCAAGGCTCTCAAAGTACATCTTCGGGTCCCATTTTCTTCCTCTTCTAGATGGCAGAACCAGTGGATGCCGTAATCAATGGTGATCCCCAACATCAGGGGGGCAAAAACCATGGACAGAATATTAAGATGCCCCACCACCAGGGTAGCCAGCCCAAAAGTCCAAGACAGTCCGATGATTAGGATAAACCCTTCGATCAGAGGACGTTTCAGACTGCGGAAAAAGATGATCAGCAGAAGCAGTTGACCGGTGAGCGATAACCAGGTGGCCAAAGTAATGTCACGCAGGGCATTGGACATTTCATCGTCTTCCAAAGCCTCGGGACCGGTGACCCCCACCTGGACGTCGGGGAAATTGACCTTAACCTGCTCCACAATTTGCCGCAGCAAGGTAATGGCCTTGGTCGATTGCGTATAATCCCTGGCACCGGTGGTGACCAGCATAAGTAAATATTTGTCGCCGGCAGTAAAGAAGTAACCCTCTTCTTCCCAGTTGCCCAATCCTTTGGGGAACAAAGCCTGAAAAGGCGACTGATAGGTATCCCCGCCTTCCAGAGATTGATAGAATTCCCGCAGAGTGGCATTCAAGAGACTCAGGTCTGGCAGCTTTTCCTGGTTTTCTTGCAAGAAGTCCGTAAATAGCTGCCCTAGCATATCTTGGGTGATCTCCTGGTTGACGGCTTGGAAGAATCGCCCCAGAGACGGATCGGCAGCCAACTCCGTCATTACCGGCCGATACTCCAGGAGCTTTTCTTTGAGTCGGCCCAGATCGTCCGGTTTCATGTAGAGCAGCGCCCAGGGTTTGAACCGCTCCGGGTTCATGCGGTAAAACAGCTCTGGAAATAATTCGGGATATTGACGCAGTTCCTGGGCTACGGTCTCGGCGAAAGAGATAGCCTGTTGCTGGTCATGGTTGGTAATTACCACTACCAGTCCATCTCTTTCCCCGAACTCTTCCTCCAGTTGTTCTTTTAAATTGATCAGATGTTGATCACCACCGATCAGTCCGCTGCGGGTGGTCTGGAAGCTCATATGGCTGACAGTGTAGTAAACCGAAACCATCGCCAGAATAAATGCAATGATGATAATCGGCCAGGCCAATCGATTCAGTAAGCGGATCCACATCTGGAGAACGCGATCAAATCTTTTTTCGGAAGACAACGGTTTTGCCTCTAGTTCGCCCGGGGCTTGATAATAGGGTGTTAAACAGCCCCTTAGAACATTAGTTCATAATCTTTTTTTATAATTATAATCATCCGGTTATAATTGCACAAGGGGATGCCTTGGGCCCGGGTCGGAATATCCACTAACCCCATAATAATATACCAGGGCCCAAAAGCCCTGGTAATTATTCAATCTTCTTCAGTTTAGGTCCCAGTCAAAGGTCTCTTAATCGCCCTGGCTAGATTTCTCTTGGACCAGTCGGACCCGGTACAGACCGGTGGCTTTGTCCATCTGCACTTGGGCCAGGTGATAATCGTAGAGGGCCATGAGGTAGTCTCCCCGGTAGGCTCCAAACCGTTCAAAGGCCTGGAAAATTTCGTCCATTTTCCCGATTCCCATGTCAAAATTGCTTATGGCAGTGACTAACCAACGTCGGGCGTTTACATAAGCCTTATCCAGTCCCACGGTTTTCTTATAATTTTCACTTACTTTGCCATAGGCCTGGGCCACTTCCACCGGAATCCCCATCAGAGCCGTGCCTTGTAAATTTTGTAGTTGCTGCAATTCGGCTTTGGCCTGGCCAATTTTCGCCTTGGTAATGCCAAAATCCAAATGCATGTGCATCCCCAGGTAGGGAAAGGCATAACCGGTGTTGAAATAATCTTCCACATACGGGTTGTGCCAGGTTTGCCGCCCTGGTGCGCCGGCATAAGCACCTTTTAGGCCCAGGAAAAGAGACGGCCACCGGTCGGCCTTGGCAGCTTCGACCAAGAGCTTGCGAGCCTCAATGCCCTCTTTAAGTTGGGTAAACTCGGGCCTCAGGTCCAGGGCTTTTTGAATATAATGTTCCAGGGGCCGAGGTGGAGCCGAAGGTTGGGGCAACTCTAAGGGAACCTGGAAATTTTTATCCGGACCATAATCGATCATGGCTTTAAGCGCCTTATAAGCGACCTTGGCGCCCTCCTCGGCTTCGGCGGCGAATTTATCTACTGCCCCTTTGTACATGTCAAGACGGTAGCGGTCGCTTTCCTGGACGGATGGCGAGCCCAATGCCAGCAGGCGGTCAATCCGTTCCTCGATATCGGAAAGATAGACGCGCGCGTCTTTGACCTCCGCCACACCCTGTTGCGCCAGAATCAGGCCATAATAGGCCCGGGCTAGATCCCATATCACGTCTCCCTTTTTCTCTTCTACCTGAGCCTTTTTGACCTGAATATTGTGAGACGCGGCTCTTTTGCGGTACGCGATTTTGCCAAAGGTGTAAAGCGGCTGGAAAACATGGGCTTCCAGGCGGCCAAAGAAGCTTACTCCGTGCAGGCGGTTGCTGGGGTCAGGAAAATAGATGTCGTTACCCCGGACTTCCGGACGCCGGGCATTGGGTGCCACCCCGGTGATCGCCAATGCCTCAATCTGGGGATAATAATGACTTTTTGCCTGTTCATGTTGCTGCTTGGCAGCTTCTACTTCGCTTTGGCTAGCCTTGATCTGTGGGCTAAATTCCAGGGCCAGCTTCACCAATTCGGGTAAGTCCAGCACCGGCAGCTCCGCGGCCTTTAGGCCCAGTGGAGCAGCGACCATGGCCAAACAAACCAATACCCCCCCCAATCGGACTAAGATGTTCATTTCCTCCTCTCCTAAGCTGACTATTTTTTAGACTTGCCTGCTCCGGCAATGGTTTTTCTTTGGCTAAAGCTATCCCCTCGACAAGCAGGCAAGAAAACCTAGGTAAAAACTCAGACTCAATAAATTCCATCATGCCCTAAAACTTTGAAAAAGTAAAGATAAAAGCTAAAAGAACTTTTCCAAAAATTTTTAGAGGGTCTACATTAACAAAGGGAAAGGCAAGTACCCCAAACAAAGCTCTGCTTGACCGATAGTTCAATTGAGAAAATTTGCCACCCGGGTTCTCGGAACTTTATGCGTTTGTACTGGCTAAAAAACCCAAGTTTCAGTTTGTGTCCAGAAAGGTATCACGAGGGTACTGCTTCTCAGCTTGTGGGGAAATTTTGGAGTGGTTGGGAAAGACGGACTAAAGGACACCCCAGAAATCGAATTGCGACCTTTAGTTTCATCGTAAGGAACCCTCAGGGAGACATAAAAATAAGGGGGATCAGCCAAGCTGCCCCCCTTGCTTTGTCATAATCATCTGGTGGGCGGTGTAGGATTTGAACCTACGACTTCCACCGTGTGAAGATGGCACTCTACCCCTGAGTTAACCGCCCTGATTTTTTTTAACATGCCCAATTCTTTTTCGCAAGGATTTTCCCAAGAGGCATACTGCCTCTCGGGAAATATTGTGTTTACTGCTTACCTTGCCGGGGGTGGCCGCAACGCCAGCCGCGCCACAGGGGGAAGCCCTGTTCATCACGGAGCTTCAGAACCTTATCGCCAGCTTTGATCTCAGAAGCGAGGAGGATGGTTTTCTGACCCCGGGTAATCTTGGAGCCAGTCACTTCAATAACATCCCCCACCTTGGGCTCCAGGCCTTGCTCCCTGGCATAACCGACCGGACCCAAATGGACGTTTAAAGTTTCCTTATCGGTCTTGAGGACCAGTTCTTGCCACTGCATGCCTTTACGGCCCCGCCGTCCCATGCTGGGGGCAGTTTCCAGTTTTTCTACGGTACCCTTTACCGTGGTTACAGTTTTGGTGTCATAAAACCGCGGCCCCATTGGTCCCTGACCGGTACCTGGTCCACCGCCGCGGGGCTGGGCCAGCACCGGGCAGGCCAGGGCTAAGGTGAGAGCCAGAATCATTAATCCGGTTAACTTTTTCGATTGCATTGTTACCTCCTGTTTGATTTTTTCCCAGATGCCAATTTTTTGCTTTTTAATTACCCAGCTTGATTGGGCTGTTAGGTTACCAACCAGCTAAAACAATAATTAATACCAGGTAAGTCGGTAGCGTTGGCCCAGGAAGTGCCAGGGGGCACTCCCCGGGTTCAAGGTTTATTGTTGCGATGGCGGGGTAGCCGGAGTGGCAGGGGTTGAAGACCTGCCAGCTCCCCGTAGACAATTGCCATCCCGCCGGCGTTGGTGGAGCCTTTTTCCGGCCCCATAGCCAGGGCATTGTTGGGATTGGTTACGATATCCCGGGCCTTTACCTTTGCGCTGGTCCGACTGCCAATAAGGGCAGCTGCCTTGGCCACCTGCCTGGCCCGATCCTCGGCCCTGGGCCAGGGCCATATCGCCTAAGCAGAGGCTGCCAGCTATCAACAGGGCAAATACCCCTGCCAACCATGTTCGCTTTTTCATTTAGTTCATACCTCCGTGTGTGTTTTTGCGGCACTATGTGCTCGCACTGATGGTAAGTCATTGGGGCTTATTATCCCGGTCCCCCGGACTTGTGCGGCGTGTCAAGGGGAAGCTTGGGACCGGGGGGCGGTCCGGGAGGCATTCCCCGTTTCGGTCCCCTCCGGTGGCCGCGGCCCTGACCTCGACCCATGGAGGGACAAGGTTTTCTGTTGGGACACTTGAGACCCAGGCCGGTTAGCCGGGGGATCAGTCTCTGCCCGATCACCTCCAAAAGCTGCTCTTGCTGTTCAGATCGTAAAGCTTTTTTCATTTCCAGCAAAAATCGCGCCTCTTCATTCTCCAGGTTGCCCTGAATCGCGGTGATTTCTTTGATTTTGGCGGCTATAGCTTCCGACGACGGCTCCGCCGGCTTCAGGAGATCAAACAGTTCCAGCCGTTTCTGGGCAATTTCTTGCCGCAGTTTCATCACCGCTTGCCGATGCTCAGGAAACATCCGCCGCAGGGTTTGCTTCTGATCCCGATCCAGATTCAATTCCTTGAACAATCCTTTCAGACCTGGCGGTGGCGGCTTCAGCGGCTGGACCTCCTCCTGCTTATTCTGGTAATGGAGATAAGCCACAACTCCAATGGTGCCCAGGTTGAGGGCCAGAGAAAAGATCACCAGGTAAACCAGCCAATCTCGTTTCATGTGTCGTTTTCTCCGTTCAGTCGGTAGGTAGCCACCAGGGTCCCCAGGGAGGCCGGGGGAAAGTCTTCAAAAACTTCCAGCGCCACTATTTGCGGCTCCGACCCGGGTTGGCGGACAACCTCATGAAGATTGACTCCCAAGGCCCCGCCGAGCATGATCCCCACCAGCAAAGAAGCGGCCAGGGCCAAAGAGCGCCACCAGGGCGCCGCTTGCCGCGGCAACCGGGCCAGCACCCCCTCGACCAGGTCCGAGGGGGGAGCCGTTTCCGGTAGGTTTGCCAGGGCCTGCCACAGATGCTCCAGGCGGGCTAATTCCTGCCGGCAGGCCGGACAGATTGCCAGATGCGCCTGGATCATCTCTTTCTGCGTCAAGGGCAGTTCGTCGTCCATATAGGCAGATAGAAGTTCCTGAATACTCTGACAATCGATCATTATTTTCACCAATCAGTCCAGGCCGCCCTAAAAATTCAATTTAAGTGGCCTTTTATTTCTATAAACACCGGCCAGGAAGAAATCCGGCGGCGTCTTGTAAATTTTTATTTTTATCTGGCACAGACCGGGAAAATAGCTACCGGATTCTCTTACCAATTTTTTATAGATAATCCTGGAGGGCCTTTTTGAGATTATTCCGGGCCCGTTTGATCAGGCCGTCTACTGCATCAGGACTCAGGCCCAGCATCTCAGCAATTTCCTGATAGGAAAAATCGCCGAAGCGTTTGAGGATCACAGCTTGGCGCTGATTTTCCGTGAGGCGGTCGAGAGCCGCTTGGAGGCGCAGGGCTAACTCATGTTCTTCTAAGCATTGCAGGGGAGTAGGGGAGTCAGCAGCCAGAATTTCCAGCGGCTCCTGAGCTGCTGACGAAGGCCAGGGAGCATCTAAGGATATTTTTTGGAGGGGAGAACGGGACCGCAACCGGTTCAGGCAATGATTGGCCGTGATCCGGTTAAGCCAGGCCGCCACCGTGGCAGTAGGCCTGAACTCACCGGCATGTATATAGGCCTTGAGGAAGACTTCCTGGGTGGCATCCTCGGCTTCCAGGCGATCCCGCAGGAGCCTCTGGGCGAGCCGGTAAACCCGGCTCTGGTGCCGCCGCATCAACTCTGCAAAGGCCTGTTGATCACCGCGGACCGTTCTGCAGAGCAAGGCATGGTCAAGATCAGAAATGGTCAATTTTTTTGAGGGAGAAGTTAAAACAAGGTCAGAACGATGCCCTGCGGCCGAGGTTGAGCGCGTAGCAATTCCATATGGCGCAGAGTGGCAAATTCTCGCCGCAGTTCATTTTCATCCATGTCCAAGCGTTCGGCGGCCTCGCTCAGACTGATCTCTTGGACGGACTTGACCAGCTCAAAAAGCTGTTGCTGCCTATCAGTCAGTTGCGGGCCCTGGGTAGCCAGAGTACTTTTGGCGGTGTGGACGGCCCAGGGATCGCAGGCCCGGGTCGGGCTCAAGGCATCCATATAACAATCCTCGCAAAGCTGCTGTCCGGCATATTCCCGCAATTCCTCTGCTTCTACTTCAGCCCGACAGCGGTCACAACGCGTTAACATCTCTACCTCCTCTCGTCATCCTTTACATAAAAAACTAAGCCCGAAGATTATCTTTGTCAATCTGGGATCGAAGCCCGTCCAACCCTTTAAGCCGGGCAAAATCTTAAAGCTCTTGGGCGTCATTGCCGAGGGCAAGTACTCCGAAGTAATGATTATCCGATTGCCGTGGCGGATGCCCATGAATTGCGGAGATATGATCTCCACCCCGGCAGCGTTGAATTGGTCCTGGATATTTTGTTGCAATTCGGACTGAACCTTTACCTGTTCCTTGACATTCTCGACAACCTCACGGAGCGGATCAGAGAAACATCAGATACTGTTTCAGCTTTTCTCTGAACTGATGCACATCCTCTTCAACTCCTGACAAGATCTCCTTGTAACGGTAAAAGTCCAGGGAGCGGATATTCCGTAATCCGGATTTGGCATATAAATCGGGGGGTCCAGCCTTCATCTTGGCGGCCACGATTGAGGCCTGCATAATTTGGAAAGTGGACAGAACATTCTCCAACATGTTAGGAACCAGACCATTGGGCTGGTCCTTGGTGCCGGAGGCATCGATGGCGATGGTGAACTCGCACTCAGACTGGACCAAGTCGTAAGGCAGGGGATTGACGGCTCCTCCATCAATGAGTACGGCACCTTCCAGGACCACTGGTTCAAAGACGAAGGGCATGGCGCTACTGGCTCTGACCGCGCCAATCAGGTCTCCGGAATCGAAAACCACCTCCTTTCTTTTCCAGAAATCGGTAGCCACCACCTTTAAAGGAATCTGCAATTCTTCAAAGGTCTGGACCGGAAGGGCAAGTTTAAGAAACTCCTCCAGCCATTTCCCTTTAAGGATGGCCGAATAGTTGAACAGAGAAAAATCCAGAGCCACTTTGGAAAGGTCTTTCAGACCGATTTTCCTCAATTCCTCTTCCAACTCGGTTCCCGATAAGCCCGCGGCATAGAAACTGCCGATGATAGCGCCAATGCTGGTTCCGGCGATAACGTGCGGTTTCACTCCCATCTCGTCGAGGACTTTCAAAAAGGCGATATGGCAGAGCCCTTTGGCTCCACCCGCACCCAGGGCTAGGCCCAGCCGGTTATTAACCGTGTTCATTCTGGGTTCAAGAGTTCGAAATTTGTTCTCGGGATCCATTGTCGGCCTCCTCTCTACGCCGTCAGTCTGGCTTATCAGGCCTTCAGCTGGCTATCGGCCAGATCACGCACCGCCGCGCCGAGTTTCTCTTCCGCCCCGGTTGCAGGGAGGTATCACATCCCGCAGTGCAATAGATAATATCATTCTTTTGGTTTGGGTTCCTGGGTTTTTTTCACTAACCAAAACGCTGCCGGAACCGGAAGGCACAGAAGCCGAACAAAAACACCCCGAGGACGGTC
Source organism: Deltaproteobacteria bacterium (assembly GCA_019309545.1). Classification (NCBI taxonomy): domain Bacteria; kingdom Pseudomonadati; phylum Myxococcota; class Myxococcia; species Deltaproteobacteria bacterium. The sequence continues at coordinate 79,961 of JAFDGA010000006.1, read as the reverse complement.
ATCCCCACCAGATCCGGCCACAGATGTCGCAGGTCAGCATCCCGGAGCAGAATACCATAGGCAATCGAGATATAGTATTTCAAAAGAGAAAGATAAGTTATCAGGTGTATCCAGACCGGCATGGCTTCCGGGGGTCCAGGACCCGGAGAGAAACAAAAAGGGGGTTAATACCAGGTTGCGATCAAAGAGCTAAAATGCCCCTCACCCTCGCCCTCTCCCCCGCCAGCGGGGGAGAGGGGATAAAGGATAAAATCAGTCATTTGAAAACTAATCGGTATAAGGACCCCGGTTGATTTTCCGGGGGGGGAGGAGAGAGATCGTATTCAAGTAAATAGATTACTTGGGTTGTAGACCTTCCCAACGACGGGACCAAAGGTCCAGCTCCCAAAGGGTTTGAAATAATTTTACCCCGACAAGGTAGCGCGATAACTTGCCGATAACCGGACGGGCCCATACCACTTGGCCTCCCAAACGCATGGCCTCTTCCTCCCCTGGCAAGATAAAGGTAAATTCTACCGGCGTCCGCGCAACAAAAGAAGTTGCGGTCTCCAGCCTGGCTCCCATGGCGCTAAGATCACGCAGGTAATTCCCCGCGCCTGGTTTGTTATTCAACTCCAATAGTTCCACCTGTATCAGATAACGTCTTGACCGTCGAGGCTTTGGGCGTCGCATTGGTTATCCCTCACCTTTATTTTTATATTATTTTTATATTATCAACTCATCAAGTTCCTATCTGGCTCAGGCCGGGCCAACCTATCTAGTCAAACCTTTCATATTTAAGTAATCGGCCAAGGCATCCCGACTACTTGGAAAGGCCAGCAGATCCCAGGGAATTTCCTGGGGACGAAAGATTCCTACATCCAGGGTTTCGTCGCCGGGGCCTAGAGTTCCCCCCAATACTTCGGTGATATAGGCCACCACCACGGTGGTCCGCCCGATATAGGAGTAAACATTGAGGAGGCGGGTGATCCGCACCTTCAGGAGCACTTCTTCCTGGACCTCGCGCACCGCGGTGTCTTCGACCCGCTCCCCCAGATCTACGAACCCTCCCGGCACCACCCATAAACCGTAGCCGGGTTCAATGGCCCGGCGCAGCAGCACCACCCCATCGTCCAGCGGGATGATGGCAATGGCTGCCAGTTTGGGGTCCAGGTAGAAGACAAACCCACAGTCAGAGCACACCAGGCGCGGCGGCTCCAGGGTTTTAAGCAGCTTCTTGACCAGTCGGCCGCCGCACTGAGGACAGAACTTATATAACTCTTCTCGATAAGTCATAACGGTAAATGTTCTATCACAAGGCTCAGGTCATCACCCCGGAAATCAAGATCAACCTGGGATTCCAGCTCCGGTACAGCTGAATTAATCGCCACTGCGAAGCCTGACAATCCAAACAGTTCACGGTCGGTAAGACTATCGCCGAAGGCCATGACCTCACCCGGGGCCACCTCCCATTGAGCCAGTAATTGCCGGATCCAAAAGTCTTTCTGGCCGGGCTGCACCAGGGTCCGCACCCGGCCGGTTACCCGCCCCTCTTCCAGCTCTAATTCATTGGCCACAGCAAAATCAAAGCCAAACCGGTCCCGGACATAATCACTGAGTAAGGTTAGACCCGAAGAGATCAGGGCTAACCGCAGACCTTGACCTTGCAAATACTGCAGCAGTTGTTCCACCCCTAAATAGAAAGGCACCCCCAGGGCCACCCGACGCAATTCATCCCCCGATCTTCCTTTCCAGAGGGCCGCATCCAGGTGGCAAAAGGTGAAATAATCGATTTCCCCCGCCTCGAACCGGGCCAGAAAGTCCAGCCCTCCCGGTTCCCCCAGCCCCAGAGTGTGGTGGATATATTGCCATAGGCTCCGGGCCTTCGTCAAGGTGCCATCCAGATCAAAAATGGCCAGCCGGAAACGGCTCGAGGCAACCATGGTCAGAATCCTTTCATGGGCACCGCCGTAAAGGTCAGAATGAAGACGGCAATGGTTACGACGCCGATCCACCACCGCTGCTGATCCAGGGGCACCCAGTCATGCAACGGCTGCGGATGGAAAAAGCCCATAAAATAGAGTAAAACCGCCCATACCAGCCAGCCCGCCCAGCCGAACAGACCGCAGAGCAGCAGAAAGCCGAAAAAGATCTTGGCGATCCAACGAGAGTGGTTGCCGAATAAGGCATAGGACACATGGCCGCCATCCAATTGCCCGATGGGAATTAGGTTGAGATTGGTAACAAACAGACCCAGCCACCCAGCAAAGGCCATGGGATGAAGAAAGATATGGTGGTCTTGGGGTAGCGGCCCCAGTGTCAGCCAACTGATCAGTTTAAACAAGAGACATTCGCCTAAAACAAACCCCCCCGGTGCTTCGCCCCCCGGAGTGATCCGGGCCACTTCGGAAAATTTGAGACCCAGAGCCAGAATAGGAATCGCTACCAGCAGCCCCACCAGCGGCCCGGAGGCGCCCACATCCAGCAAGGCGCGTCTGTCCTGAATCGGAGAACGGATCCGGATATAGGCGCCCAGAGTGCCAATGATGAAAGGAATGGGCGGGGCGGGAATAAAATAGGGTAAGGTGACATCCAGATGGTGCCAACGGGAGGCCAGATAATGGCCCATCTCATGGGTAAACAGAATCAGTAGCAGGGTAAAGGAAAAGGGGATCCCCTTATAAAGCAGCCAGGGGGTTTCCAGAGGGTTGATCCCCTGTTGCATGGCCCCGGCCACCAGCGTGGTTAGCACCGTGGCCAGAAATAATACGATGTGAATCCGGGGGATCCGAGGTGATGGGGCCTCTGACTGCCGGCCGGAGGGCGAGCCCAACTCTGGGGGCCAGCGATCTGGCCCGCCTGGATAGGGGAAGGATGGTTTGTCATTCATCTTATTATTGATTTTAACCTGTTAAGGAGGCCCGCTGACTTTCCAGAGTTGGGCCACTTCACCAGCCTTAAGCTCCCGGTAGGCTCCGACGGGCAGACGTCCCAACTTCAGGGGGCCATAAGCGATCCGCTTCAGCTTCAGGACCGGGTGGCCCACCCGGGCGCACATGCGCTTCACCTGGTGGTAACGACCCTCACGGACGGTCAGTTCCAACACTGTGCGATCAGGGAGCAGTTTAAGCAGCCGGACCAAGGCCGGGGCAGTGGTTCGCCCCCCTAATTCAACCCCGGATTCCAATTGTTGCACCGCGGCTTGCGACATGGCCCTGGCTACCGTCAGCCGATAGGTCTTGGCCACCTTGAACCGGGGGTGCATCAGGCGATGCGCCAACTCCCCGTCATTGGTGAGCAGCAGCAGACCGGCGGCATCGTAATCCAGCCGACCGACGGGATAGAGTCGCTCATTCAGCCCAACGAGCAGGTCGGTCACCTGGCGACGGCCCTGGGGATCGCTTAAGGTAGTGACATAGCCTTCGGGTTTGTTAAGCATCACTGTGAGCCGTTGCCCTGGATGGGTCACGGGCTGGCCATCCACCCGGACCTGGTCGGTCTCGGGGTCGATCCTGAGACCCAAAGTGGTCACTACCTGACCATTAACCATGACTCGTCCGGCCTGAATCAATTTTTCTCCCTGCCGCCGGGACACCAACCCGGACCGAGAGAGAAATTTCTGCAGGCGTTCCTTCATAGTTTCGAGTTTCAAGTTTCGAGTCGGCAATGTTTTTAGTTTTTTTCTAATAACTCGAAACTCAAAACTAAATCCTCACGGCCTCCCGGACCTCGCTCATGGTTTGCTGGGCTTGCGCCCGGGCCCGGGCATTGCCGTCGTCGATAACCGCACGCACCTCGTCGGGCCATTCCAGATAATAGTGCCGCCTCTCCTGGATGGGAGCCAGGCGCTCGACCAGGGCCTCTGCCAGCATTTTTTTGCAATCCACGCAGCCCAGGGTAGCGGCCCGGCACCCCGCCACGATTCGACTCAAGATTTCCGGGGACAGATACAGCCGGTGGTAGGGAAAGGCCAGACAACGGTCCGGCTCGCCCGGGTCTTTTTTGCGGGGCCGCAGGGTATCTGTGACCATCATACTGACCTTGCGGCGGATCACCTCCGGCGGATCGCTCAAGTAGATACAGTTATGATAACTTTTACTCATTTTGCGGCCATCAATGCCCAAAAGCTTGGGGACCTCGGTGAGTATGGTCTCCGGCTCCGGGAAGACCTGGCCGTACAAATGATTGAAGCGCCGGGCGATCTGGCGGGTCAACTCCACATGCGGCAGCTGATCCACCCCTACGGGCACGCCGTGGGCTTTATACATCAGAATATCAGCGGCCTGTAGGACCGGGTACCCCAAAAAGCCGAACATGTGCAGGTCCTTTTGAGACATTTCCTGCAATTGCTCTTTATAAGTGGGATTGCGCTCCAGCCAGGCGATGGGTGTAATCATGCTGAACAGCACAAAGAGTTCGGCATGTTCTTTGATGGCCGATTGCACGAACAGCGTCGATTTTTGGGGGTCCAGACCCACACTCAGCCAATCGATGATCATCTCCCAGACATTTTCCCGGATGCCTTCGGTCTGCTCATAATCCGTGGTCAGGGCATGCCAATCGGCCACAAAATAATAACACTCATATTCGTCCTGGAGCTTGACCCAGTTGTCCAAGGCCCCGTGCAGATTGCCCAGATGGAGCTTGCCGGTAGGCCGCATACCGCTTAGAATGCGTTTCTTTGCCATAGATTAAACCAATTATTTATTGTTCCTTTATACCTTCGACGTTTTCCCCTAAGATTTGGGAACCCCAGCGCTCCAGGTCGATGGGGACAATCATTTCGGCCGCCAGTTCTGCCATCTCGCCGATAATTTCCCTGACCTGCAGGGCGTGCTCCCGGCAGAGCCATTCTTTATGCCATTTCTGAGTCAGCTCCCGGCACAGGGTGGAGCCATACCGCCTCTTTAATTCATTGGGCAAACGGTTAAAAACGCGGTACAGGCCCGGCTTGCCATATAGTTCGGCCTTGGCCTGGGCCAGATCGCCTTCAGGTTTACCCTTACGGCCATAGGCCAGACCCACGGCCGCCATGGCCCCCAATAAGGCCCCGCAGGTATCGCCATATAAGCCGCAACCACCGCCGAAGCCAGTGACGATCGAGAGGGTTTCGGGGGGTAACTCCGGAAAGAGTTCGGTCAATACCGCCTCAAATACACATTCAGCGCAATTCAACCCGGTCTTGAAATTATCCCGGGCCCGTTTTTTAACTCGGGCAATAATTTCCTCCCGTTCCATCGCAGCCTCCTTTCGCATGGGTAAGGGATTCCAGAAACTCTTCTACCTCTCTTAATACTGTCTCCGGTGGCCGCCCGGTATCCAGCTCCAGCAACGGCCAGCCTTTCAGATCATCAAGTATATCAAAATCCTGTTGTTGTGCTGCTAAAATTTCGGGCCGGCCATTGGAAATGGCCTGGAGATTTTCCCGGCGCTGGGCCAGGCGATGCTGCACTTCGGTAGGATTACAGGTACAGTAGATAAATGCTAAATGGACACCCAGGTCCTGAGCCAGCTTCCGGACGGCCCGGCGATCTTGGGATCGCTTGAAAGAACCGTCCAGGATGACCGGCGCCCCGGCTTCCAGGTATTGGCGGGCCTGGCGTAACATTTCTTCATAGGTACGCCGGGAAAACTCAGCAGAATAGATTCCCTTGCCAAAATCTTCGGCAACTCGCGTGGATGGCGCCAGCCCGGCCAGGGTCTTGCGGACCGCGTCGCTATGAATCACCGGCCACCCTTGCTCGCGGCCCAGGGTCTGAGCCAGAGTGGTCTTACCGGTTGCAATCAGCCCAAAAATCACTATTATAAACAGAGCTTTTACCCCCTACCCTTTCCGGGCATATTTCCAGGCCAGGTTAAAATAAGTTCGGGCCAGCTCTTGAGCCGCCTGGCGGGCCACGGGCTCCTGCTCCTGCTGTTCGGCGGCAAAGGCATTGATCTTGCCTCTAATATAAGCCCGGTAGCATTTATAAAAATTCACCAACCCCAGGATATCTGGATCATCTGCAGCGTTGGCAAAATTCTGGATAAAATAAGCGCTCAGGTCCCGAAAACTATGGAAATCCAGATCCATAGCTAGAAAACTAATATCGGCAACTATATCGCCGTAGCGAAAACGCGGGTTAAATTCGATGCAATCAAAGATGTAAATATCATTGGCCAGACAGATATTTCTCATGTGCAGGTCGCCGTGACAATCGCGGATCCGACCTTGCCGGATCCGCTCTGCAAAGATCGCTTCCTGGCTGGTCATGAAACCCCAGGCATAAGCGACGATGTCGCTGAAGGCCTCCCGCGACAGAACCGAACTGATATATTTTTCGGTGCGGGCGAAATTTTCTTCATGATTATAGGCAATCAGCGTTAATTCGCCGAATTTATTGATGCGCGGCCCGGTTTCGGCTCGCTGGTAAAATGGTACCAGTTTGTTAATAATGCGGTCCATGGTCTGGAAAGTCAATTCGTGGCGCGCGGCGACCTCATCCATCATCTGCTCCTGGGGCATACGCCGCATTTTCAGGGCATATTCCAAAGGTGTGCCTTCGCCCCCGATTTGCACTCCTGAACCTCGGGCCACTATCGGCAGGACCTCCAGATAGATCTCCGGAGCCAGGCGGCGATTCAGAATCAATTCCTGATTAAGAAAATAATGGCGTCGCCTCAGGGTGGTAAAATTGAGGAAACCCAAATCCACCGCTTTTTTTACCTTGTAGGCATGGTGATCGGTCAGAAAGACCAGTGAAATATGGGTTTGAATCAGGTCTACCCGCTGGGTCGGCTCGAGATAGGCCTGAGGATCCAAAAGTGCGGTGATAAGGTCCATTTAACTCATTATAGTCCAAAAATTGGTCTTTTTTCAAGGCAGTTTCCTGGCAGCCGGCCATGTCTCCCAATTGCCCTGGTTGCAGAAAATTATTATAATCTAATTAAGAATCCAATACCAAGGGTAGTATGGCGCTTTTGACAAGTCAAAACGCGGTGTTCTCGCCGTTTTGCCGGATGTAAGGTCGTTCCCCACGTCGCCATCGCCAAAGTTCAATCTTGACGTCAGGGCGGTTTTTGTGCTACCCCTGGTAACCATGCTAACATAAGGGCTGTCTGCCCAGGAGAAAAAATGCCTGAACAGAAAAAGATCTGGAGTTATGCGGAAGACGATGAATCATCCAAGATTGCCATTCCGGAAGAGATGCCCTTGCTGGCAGTCCGGGATGTGGTAGTCTTTCCCCAAATGATTCTGCCTCTCTTTGTGGGGCGGGAAAACTCGGTTCTGGCCATCGAGGCCGCCTTGGCCAAAGAGCGCTTTATCTTTTTAGCCACCCAACGGGATCCTGCGGTTGACCAGCCGAGCTCAGAGGAGATTTATCAGGTAGGTACGGTCAGCCTGATCATGCGGGTATTGAAACTTCCTGACGGCCGCCTCAAGATACTGGTCCAAGGTCTGAACAAGGCGCGTATCCGTTCCTTTTTGAAGGAAGAACCCTATTATGAAGTAGCCGTCGGTCTGCTCACCGAAACCCCGGTAACCGAAATTTCCATCGAGGCCGAAGCGCTGATGCGTAATGCTAGAGAAATGAGCGAGAAAATACTCTCCCTCAAAGAGATCCTGTCTCCCGAGCTGATCTCTGTTCTGGATTCCATCGAGGATCCCGGCCGCCTGGCGGATCTGGTAGCCTCCAACCTCCATTTGAAGATCGCGGAATCCCAGGCCATCCTGGAGGAAGGCGATGCCATTCGCCGGTTGATCAAGGTTAACGATTACTTGCGGCGGGAACTGGAAGTCTCCACCATGCAGGCCAAAATCCAGTCGGAGGCAAAAGAGGAGATTGACCGCACCCAACGGGAATATTTTCTTCGAGAACAACTCCGGGCAATCAAAAAAGAGCTGGGCGAAATCGATGAACGAGCCGAGGAACTGGAGGAATATCGCCAAAAGATCATCCGGGCCCGGATGCCCCGCGAATCTGAAGAGGAGGCTTTAAAGCAGCTTTCCCGCCTGGAGCAGATGCATCCCGACGCCGCCGAAACCTCCATGGTCCGCACTTATCTGGATTGGCTGGTGGAATTGCCTTGGAACAAAAGCACCCGCGATAAGCTGGATCTGAAAGAGGCCAAGGCCATCCTGGATGCCGACCACTATGATCTGGACAAAATTAAGGATCGCATTCTGGAATATCTCAGTGTGCGCAAACTCAATAAGAAGATGAAGGGGCCGATCCTCTGTTTTGTCGGTCCTCCGGGGGTTGGCAAGACCTCCTTGGGGCAGTCTATTGCCCGGGCCCTGGGTCGGAAGTTTACTCGTATTTCACTGGGCGGCATCCGAGACGAAGCCGAGATCCGGGGACACCGGCGGACCTATATCGGCGCTCTGCCCGGGCGGATTATCCAGGGGTTGAAAAATGCCGGCTCAAATAACCCGGTGTTCATGATGGATGAAATTGATAAAATCGGCCAGGATTTCCGGGGCGATCCGGCGGCGGCGCTGCTGGAAGTATTGGATCCGGAACAGAACCGGACCTTTAGCGATCACTATCTTAATCTGCCCTTTGATCTGTCCAAGGTGATGTTCATCACCACCGCCAATCAGGTCGATCCCATTCCTTCTGCCCTGTTAGACCGGATGGAAATTCTGCGGCTTTCCGGCTATACCGAAGAGGAAAAACTGGAAATTGCCAAGAAATATCTGTTACCTCGCCAGTTAAAGGAAAATGGCCTAAACCCCTGGGACTTGGAGATTTCTCCGGCGGTGCTGGCGGAATTGATCAACCGTTATACCCGGGAAGCCGGTCTGCGCAACCTGGAACGGGAGATTGGCAGCCTGTGCCGCAAAATGGCCCGACGTATTGCCGAAGGTGAGCAGGGACCCTTTACCATTACCAAGGCTAATATCCACCGGTATTTAGGGCCGGCCCAGTATCTGCCCGAGGCGGAGCAGGATAAAGATGAGGTGGGGGTAGCTATCGGCTTGGCCTGGACTGAATTCGGGGGTGAGACCCTCTTTATTGAAGCCAGTCTGATGAAGGGCAAAGGGCAATTGACACTGACCGGCCACTTGGGGGAGGTAATGAAGGAATCGGCCCAGGCGGCGCTAAGTTACGCCCGGGCCCGTTCTGAGGTTTTCAATCTGGAGGAAGATTTCTACGAAAAGCTGGATATCCATTTGCACGTCCCGGCCGGTGCCATCCCCAAAGATGGTCCTTCCGCCGGGGTCACCATGGCGACGGCGCTGATCTCGGCCCTGACCCGAATTCCGGTCAGAAAGGATGTGGCCATGACCGGCGAGATTACCTTGCGAGGCAAGGTCCTCCCCGTCGGCGGCCTTAAAGAAAAGGCCCTGGCGGCGCTGCGGGCCCAGATCAAGAAAATAATTATCCCGGCGGCCAATAAAAAAGATCTGGTGGAAATCCCCAAAAACATTAAACGTCGCATTAAATTCGTTCTGGTCGATAACATGGACCAAGTGCTTCAGGAGGCACTGGCTTGCTCTCCCTTCAGCAAGGATTACAAGCGTCCGGCTCCTTCCACCCGTCCAAAGCCTCGCCGTCCTGGAGCGGTGCCTTCATAACCGGAAAGTAGGGAGTTCCCTTGGAACCGGGTCACTGGTTTAAATGGGTTGCTCTAGGAATATTATTGGGTTTTTATGGTTTCTTTGCCACCGCTGAAACTTCGCTGTTCTCCTTAAGCCCTCTGATTCGCCTTAAACTCAAGGAAAAAAGCAAACCCAGCGGCCGGTTGATCGAGACTCTGTTGTCTCGGCCGCAACGGTTGCTGACTTCCATCATCATTGGCAATGAAACCGTAAACATTCTGGCCTCGGTGCTAGCTACCTCCCTGGCTCTGGATCTCTGGGGCCCCCAGGGCAAATGGCTGGCTTTACTGGTAATAGTTCCGGCCATGCTGTTGTTTGGGGAAATCATCCCCAAATCCATTGCCCTCACCTACCCGGAGCGTTTGGCCCGGTTGGTCGCCTTACCCCTAACCGTGGTTTTGCCGCTTTTAACCCCCTTTAGAGTAGTGCTCCTTCGGCTGAGCCGCAGCCTCATGACCATCCTGGGATGCCGCCCGGAAACCCAGGTCACCCTGGTCAAAGAAGAAGATTTCCTGCGTATGGTGGAAGAGAGTCACGAAGCTGGATTGATCGCCCCCCTGGAGCGGGAGTTTATCCTGAATCTAATGGCCTTCGGCGATATCACGGTGGGAAAAATCATGGTTCCCCGCACCGATATCTTCTCCTTGCCAATTAATCTGCCCTCCGCCGACCTGATTCAGGCCATTAAACGCTCCAGGTTTTCCCGGGTCCCGATATATGGGCAAAATCGCGAGGACATCCTGGGCATTCTGCATGCCAAGGACCTGCTGGCCCTCTCCCCTGGCAAACAATGCGACCGGGCCTGTATCAAAAAATTGTTACGGCCGCCTTATTATGTCCCGGAAAACAAGCGGGCCTTTGATCTGTTGAGCGAACTCCAGGTTCAAAAACTGCGCCTCTGTCTGGTGGTCGATGAATATGGCAGCCTGGCCGGGTTGGTTTCCGTTGAAGATTTACTGGAAGAGTTGTTCGGCGAAATCGAAGACGAGTTCCAGCGTTCTGGTAAGCTTTTGGATCAGTTAGCACCTGGGGTCTATCTGGTCAGGAGTCGGTTGCCGGTGGCCGAATTCAATAACACCACCGGTTTAGACCTGCCGCTTGAACCATCTGATACCATGGGAGGATTTGTGTTCAACCTGTTCGGGGAATTACCCCGGGAAGGGGACGTCATCTCTTACAATGGCCTGGAATTTGAAGTCCTACGCATGAAAGGCACCAGGATTATTGAAATCCTGGTATCTGTGGTAAAACCATGATTGTTTGGGCCGTATTGGTGATATTTGTGCCGCTGTTGCTGCTGGAGGCCTTTTTCTCCGGTTCGGAGATTGCCCTGGTGGCGGCCAACCGGCGTCGGTTACAGCACCTGGCTGATAAAGGCCAGCCCGGGGCCGCCCTGGCCCTTAAGTTACTGAACAAACCCGACCGGCTCTTTGCCACCACCCTGGTGGGAGCGAATCTGGCCGAAATTGGCAATACAGTGCTGGTGACGGCGCTGTTGATCGAATACCTGGGTTGGCGGGGGGAAATAATTGCCATGCTGGCCCTGCCTCCCCTGATTCTGCTGCTGGCCGAGATCACCCCCAAATCCATTGCCCGCCAGCGCCCTAATCGCCTGGCTCGACGTCTGAGCCCGATTCTCCTGGTGGTCTCCTGGCTGATCTATCCAATTACCATGATCTTTGCGGCTCTTAGCCGGTTTGTCCTGGTCCTGACCGGCGCTCCCCAAACCAGTCCGGTTCCCTTTGTTACGCGGGAAGAACTGCAAATGGTGGTTAAAGTCAGCCGCCCCGAAGTGGACTTGAAAGGCGAGGAACGGGCCATTATTCACCGCATTCTGCACTTCAGTCAAATTACCGTCAAGGAGGTCATGGTCCCCTTGATTGAAGTTGCGGCAATTCCCGAAACCTTCCTGGTTTCCCAGGCCCTGGCCGAGTTCCAGCGCACCCATTTTTCTCGACTGCCGGTCTATCGTCAACGCATTGATAATATTATCGGGGTATTGCATAGCTTTGATTTACTGGGCGAACAGCCTTCCTCCCGGGCCATCAAACCCCTGATTCGGGGGGTAGAGTATGTCCCGGAAATCAAACGGGTTGACCAGTTACTGGGCGAAATGCAGCGCATGGGCCAGCATCTGGCAATAGTGGTAGATGAATACGGCGGCGCGGTGGGCGTCGTCACCATCGAGGACCTGTTGGAAGAGATCGTCGGTGAAATAGCAGATGAGTTTGACCAGGAAATGCCGCCCTTCCAAAAGCTCTGGGAGGGCGTCTATCTGGTCAACGCCCGGATGGAGATTGAGGCACTGAATGAGGCCCTGGGGCTTGGCTTACCTCACGGCAATTATGATACTTTAGGCGGTTTTCTAATCAACCAACTGGGCGATATTCCCCGTGCCGGCGATCGCCTACAATTTCAAAACCTGACCTTTATTATCCGCAGCGCCACGGTGCGAGCCATCAAGGAGGTCGAAATCCATGTCAAGCCCCCCACCCCGGCCTCCTGAGCGACTGGCCTACTTTGACTGCTTTTCCGGGGTGAGCGGGGACATGACCCTGGGGGCCTTGATCGAGGTCGGTCTTGATTTTGAGGAATTGTCCGAGATCTTAGCGGGGCTGGGACTTACCGGTTATACCATTGCTGCTAACCGGGTGACCAAACATCACCTGACCGGCACCAAAGTTGATATCCGGTTGACCTCTCCGCAACCCCACCGGACCTATCCAGACATTGTCAGCCTGATTACCGCCGCACCCTTGCCGCCACCGGTCCAGGAATTAAGCCAGGCGATCTTTCGTTGTCTGGCTGAAGCCGAGGCCCGGGTGCATCAGCAAGCCGTGGAGCAGGTGCACTTTCATGAAGTGGGGGCGGTGGACTCGATTCTGGATGTCGTGGGAGTGGCCTATGGCTTCTGGGCTTTGGATTTAAACCAGATATATGCCTCGGCCCTGCCTCTGGGCCAGGGGCTGATCCGCTGCGCCCATGGGCTGCTGCCCAATCCCGCCCCCGCCACCCTGCTGTTGCTAAACGGCGTGCCGGTCTATGGCACGGAAATTAATGCCGAACTGGTCACTCCCACCGGAGCTGCCATTTTAAAGGGAGCTTCGGCCCGGTTTGGCCCCTGTCCAGCCCTGACCGTCGAACAAGTAGGCTACGGAGCCGGCACTCTGGATTTGCCCTCGCAGCCCAATCTGTTGCGTTTACTGGTGGGGCGGCCGACTGTAACCCCGGCCCTGGGACACACCGAGCGGGTGCTGGTGATGGAGACCCATATTGATGATCTGCCGCCGGAATTATATGAACATCTGATGGCCGCCCTGTTTGCCGCCGGCGCGCTCGATGTGGCCTACGCGCCGCTCCAGATGAAAAAAAACCGGCCGGGCATCCGGCTGACGGTAATCGCGCCGCTGGCCCGCCGAGGGGAGATCATCGAGACCCTGTTTCTGGAATCCACCACCCTGGGAGTGCGGCTCATGGAGGTGGAACGGGTGGTCGCCCAACGCTGGAGCGATACTATTGACACCCCTTACGGTCCCCTGCCGGTAAAGGTGACCGAAATCAGGGGGCAACGTCGTCTTTTGCCCGAATACGAGGCCTGCCGCCAAATGGCCCAGAAACATCATCTGCCGCTGCTCGAGGTCTATCGGCTCATTCCATCGAGTATTTGATCTGACACCCTTAGGGTTTCCTGGCGGGTGGGGATAGTTTAATTTCACGCTCGGACGCCAAGAGGTAGAAAAGATTGGTCTTGCCAAAGTCAGGCAAATGAGGAGATTATTTTTAACTGGTGGCGATTAGAAAAACCCCGACGCAGGTTATGACAATACCCGCCATCCGGGCCAGCGTAACCGCTTCGCCAAACAGGCTCCAGGCCAGGAGGGCGGTAAATACATAGCCCAGGCTGATCAGAGGATAAGCATAACTGACCTCGGCCTTGGCCAGGACAATAAGCCAGATCATAAAGCCTATCCCATAACAGAACAGTCCCATAATGACATAGCGACTGGTGGCGGCCTTAAAAAAAACGGGGTAGAGGTTAGCGAGCGACAGATCGAAATTACCGATGCGGGTCATGCCGTGCTTAAGCAGTAACTGGCCGGAGACATTGAATATTACATCAACCAGAATCAGGAGCAACACATAAAGACGGATCATCGCGACAATCCTTTTGAGAAGAAAATCCAAAGATCCCGGCAGCTAAGATGCCGAGGTTAAAAAATTAATTGGCTAGTATCTATAAATCTTGGGGTTTTTTCAAGAATTTTTTCTGGTTCTGAGAGGTAATGAACATTACTTTTGGTTTCGGGCTGAGTCATATCAGGACAGGCAAACCATAGAGTTGACGATCATGGGCCTGTTTCTCTATTTGGGACAAGAAACCGTTTGGGACCGCCTGGATCCCCGCACCAAGCTGGCCCTGTTGGGGATCAGCTTTATCGTGGTGCTCCTGCCCCAGCAGCCGTTGGTGGTGGCGGCCGCGGCCCTGGTCATCTTTCTCCAGGCCGGGCTGGCTCGGGCCTGGCAGAATCTGGCCCGCATCAAAGGATTATTGCTCACTTTATCGATCTTAACCATCCTCATCTGGTCCTTGGTGGCCGGAGGCCCAACGCCGTTGGCATTTGGGGTAACGGTGGAATCCCTGGCTTTTGGAGTTGCTACCGCCCTGAAGTTAGTCAGTATGCTGGTGGCTGGCCTGGTCTTATTATCCACCACCCGGGTGGAAGAGATTTTTCTAGCCCTGGTGCGGCTGCGATTACCCTACCCGGCGTGCTTTGCCTTTGCCATGGCCCTGCGCTGGGTGCCGGAGGTGTTTGACACTGCGCTCCGGGTCAAGGAAGCCCAGCAGGCCCGAGGTCTGGCTCTGCAAAGCGGCGGTTGGTGGTTACGTCTGAAACGTCATATCCCCTTGCTGGTGCCGATATTCCTGTTGACCCTGCGCCGCAGCCAGACCATGGCCTGGGCCTTGGAGGCCAAAGGCTTTAATTGCCAGCCCCGGCGCACCTATTGGCTTGATATCCAGTTTACTAGGAGAGATTTTCTAGCCCTGACTCTGGGGCTGCTAATTTTAGGGGGATTTATCGGTTTGCACCTGGCTGGAATGGACCGCATTCCCGGCCTTAAACTTTAATCCAGGAGGTTTAAATGGTTGACGCAGTAAAACTGTTACACCGCTTATCAGATGCCTTTGGCCCGCCGGGTGGCGAGGAGCCGGTAGCGCAGTTAGTGATGGAATATCTGGCCCCCTGTTGTCAACTCTCCCGGGACGGTCTGGGATCGGTAATGGCCGAAAAACCCGGCCGGCAAGAACGCCCCCGTCTCATGCTGGCGGCCCATATGGACGAAGTCGGGTTCATGGTGCAAAATATCACTCCCCAGGGCTATCTGTGCCTCCAGGCCTTGGGTAGTTGGGTACCTAGTCTGGTCCCCGGACAACGGCTGATGATTCAGGGTTCAAAGGGATTGGTGGAAGGGGTGGTGGCCACCATCCCACCTCATTTTGTCCGAAACGACCAAAAAGAAGTTAAGATTGAGGACCTCTATCTGGATATCGGGGCCGGTTCGGCCCAAGATGTCCGGGGCCTGGGGATAAACCTGGGGCATCTGATTGTTCCGAAAAGCGGTTTTGCCGTTCTCAATCAGGCCTATTTCCTGAATAAGGCCTGGGATGATCGGGTCGGGGTGGCCGCTATGGTCGCCGCCCTCCTCCAGCTTAAAGAATCGCCTCATCCCAACACGGTACTAGCCGTGGCCACGGTGCAGGAAGAAGTGGGTAGCCGCGGGGCCGCCGCCGCGGTCGAGCTTATCCGCCCGGACCTGGCGATTGTCCTGGAAGGCACCCCGGCGGATGACTACCCGGGACTGACGGCCGATTCCCCGCAAGGGGCCCTGGGCCATGGCTGTCAGATCAGGCTGTTTGATCCCAGCATTATCGTTCCCCGTTGTTTTGCAGAATGGATCGTGGCTGTAGCCGAACAACATCAAATCCCTTATCAATTGGCGGTCCGCCGCGGCGGTGCCACAGATGCCCGCGTCCTTCACCTGGCCCACGGCGGCATTCCAACCCTGATCCTAGGAGTGCCGGTGCGTTACGCCCACAGTCCGGCCGGGATTATCTACCGGGGCGATTTCGAAGCCCTGGTGGCCTTGCTGGTGGCTTTGATTCAGGAACTGACCCCGGAAATCGCCCAAGGCTTAAGATTTAAGACCTCTGCCCGGAAGGCAGGGCCTTAGGATCCGCCAATGCCAACTTATCTCCTGATCATTGAGGCTAGGCAGCCGACCCTGGTCCAGATCGGGGCACGAGGCACGGTGTCGCTGGCAGCGGGCTACTACCTGTATGTCGGGTCAGCCAAACGGGGGTTAACGGCCCGGATCGCCCGCCATTACCGTCAGGTCAAAAAGCGCCACTGGCACTTGGACTATCTGCTTTCTCGACCAGAGTTCCAGATACTTGAAGTCTGGCTCTCCGATTCACTGCCGGAATGTGATCTCGCCAGGACTATGTTGGCCCGACCAGAGGTTTGGGTGCTTAAGCCCGGACTGGGGGCCAGCGACTGCCGCTGCCCGGCCCACTTTTTGGTTTATCAGGGGAATTTACGTTCCTTGGAAAGATATTTGCCAAAATTGGGTCTTTATCTTTATGTAGGTAAACGAGTTAGCTTAGGAATGTGAGACAGTGACCAGGAAAAGTCCGGCCTTGATGATCTTCCTCTGATATCCCGCAGATAACAGCCCTGGTACACACTCTCTTAATTAATTAAATACTTTACATTAATCTTGTTTCAGTGTAGATATTGTGTTAATATTAAAAATATGTAATTTGGGTGGGGTAGACCAAGGGGTCAACGTTACTTTTCCAAATTTTGTTTAAATCCGTTTCTTAGTAATATAACGGTGGATAACTGAAAATTTAAGGCCTAATCGGGGGGCAGGGTCGATGGCTGGAACCCAAGGCAGAACCGCCAGACGGATCGGCTGGAAGCAACGCTGGACGGCTGCCCTGGTAGTGGTGTTATTTAGCGTTACCCCGGCTAGCAATCAAATTTACCGCTATACCGATAGCCAGGGCACGGTTCATATTACCAATGTTGCGGCATCGGAACCGGCCGGGACGACAGCTACATATCATCTGGCGAATCCGCCGATAATGAGGTCCGCGGCTTTTGTTGATTCATTTCAGTCTGAGCCCGGGCAACCATATCCCCATACCAAGGTCCCGACCACCGCTAAAATCACTAAACATATCGATAAGAGCGGCGTCATTCGCATTACCAACCGGAGCGGGAACACCATCCCCTCATCCGGTCAACAAACCCAACTGGAGGAGGCCCGGCAAAAAATGGGGGTCGCGACCACGGGGGCGGTTCCCCCCCGGCTAGCAGGATCGTTATTAACCGAATCCAGTAGAGTTTTATCGGCTGCACGAGGACATATCCATTGCCGCCGGGACAGTCAGGGAGTGTTCCATATTTCCAATTCGCCGCCTCTTGCAGTGGCCAGGGCACCAGTGCCAACGCTTGAGAACAACTATTCCCGCCATACCATTGCCACCCAGCCTCCCGGCACTGATATGACCCAATGGGCCAAACTTTCTCCGACCCAAGCCCTGGCAGAGATAATGCAACAACTCCCGAAATCCATTGGCAGATCATCTCCACAGATTCGGGCTGTCCTGGACCGGCAAGGTATTCTGCGGGTCAGCAATGTTTTCCCCTCAATGCTAAACCCTGGCCCCCGGGGGCTGACCTTGCCCCAACCAAAGTCCCTTCCGGCGTTGGAACCTGTAATTCGAGAGGCCTCGCAGCGCTATTACCTCCCGATTCCTTTGATCCAGGCCCTCATAAAGGTAGAATCAAACTTCGTACCCGAGGCGATATCGCCCAAGGGAGCTCAGGGGCTTATGCAACTCATGCCAGCTACGGCTACTTATTTAGGTGTTAAAGACCCCTTCTGTCCCCGGGAAAATGTCCTAGCCGGGTGTCTGTATCTCAGGCTTTTGCTAAACTACCTCCATCAATCCCTACCTTTGGCTTTGGCCGCCTATAATGCTGGCTATCAGCGGGTTGTCACCGCCGGCTACCGGGTGCCCGATATCAAGGAAACCAGAGAATTCGTCACCAGGGTAATCGGACTTTACCTGCATTACGAAAAGCTGCGGCAATGGCCCTGGAAACACGGGGGAATCTGATAGCCGACGATATTTACCATCGTATGCAGTTTAGGAACACTTCTAAATCATAGGATGACAATCTTTCCCCAATCTTCCCTTAAATGAGGTTTCAGCAGTGACTGTCCCGTTGAATAGCGATACCGGTTTAACACCCCCGCCCACCAGTCTTAAAGAATGGGGTCCGGTAGAACAATTTCCCGGCCTATCGGTCCGTTTTTTAAAAGAAGCCCGTAGCTTACCGATCCGAAGGGAGGGTGATCGCATCCTACTGGCCATGGCCGACCCCAGCGACCATGAGACTCTTATGGCCCTGGAGGTGGCCCTGGGCGCACCGTTAACCCTGATCTTGGCTCCTGAGACCGAGATCTTAGAGACCATCGAAGCGATTTATCAACCCGGCAGTCCCATGTCCCGCCTGTTGGGTGATATGGAGACTGAGGTGATAGACGAGGGTCAGGAAGAGAGCGCCGAGATCGGCCACCTGCGGGACAAGGCCCGGGAAGCCCCGATCATCCAGTTGGTGAACATTATTTTATTACGGGCCGTCGAAATGGGGGCCAGCGATATCCATCTGGAGCCCTTTGAGAACATTTTCCGGGTGCGCTACCGCCGGGACGGTATCCTCTATGAAGCTGAATCTCCTCCCAAGGGTTTACAGGCTGCGGTTATTTCCCGGCTCAAGATTATGGCCCGTATGGACATTGCCGAACGCCGCTTACCCCAGGATGGCCGCTTCGGTCTGAAAGTCAAGGGTCAGGAGATTGATGCCCGGGTTTCCACTATCCCCACTTTCTTTGGGGAAAGTATGGTGATCCGTATTCTGGACCGGGAGCGGGTCATTTTGGACCTCAACCGCCTGGGATTGCCGCTTTTGGTATTCAACCGCTTTGACCGGATGATCCATAAACCGCATGGCATGATTCTGGTCACCGGGCCCACAGGCAGCGGTAAAACCACTACTTTATACGCCGCCCTGGAACGGATAAATTCTCCTGAGAAAAAGATCATCACCATCGAAGATCCAGTGGAATATCGCCTGCCTGGGATCAACCAGGTGCAGGTCAAACCCTCCATCGGCCTCACCTTTGCCCGAGGCCTGCGGCACCTGGTACGTCAAGACCCGGATATTATTCTGGTGGGGGAAATCCGGGACCAGGAGACCGCTGAGATCGCCATTCACGCGGCCCTCACCGGCCACCTGGTGTTCAGCACTCTGCACACCAATGACGCGGCCGGGGCTATCACCCGCATGTTGGAGATGGGCATCGAAGATTATCTGTTGGCTTCGGCGGTCATCGGTATCCTGGCCCAACGCCTGGTTCGCCTGATTTGCCCCCATTGTAAGACGACGTTACCGGTTGATGCTGGTTTGGAGCAGATTCTGATGGAAAACTCCGTGGATCGACCAGAAAGCCTGTTCATGGGGCAGGGTTGCCTGAACTGTGCCCATACCGGCTACCAGGGCCGGACCGGTATTTATGAACTGCTTGAGGTAAATGAGACCATCCGCCAGCTGATTCTGCGGCAGGCCGATGCCGCCACCATCTACCAAGTGGCCAAACAGCAAGGAATGCAAACCCTGTCCAGCGATGGTTGGACTAAAGTGGCCGCGGGCCTCACTACCAGCCAGGAAGTGTTGAGGGTCACCCAGGAGTAAGGGATGCCTATTTTCTACTACCGGGCCACAGATCCTACCGGTAATATCATCCAGGGCAGCCTGGAGGCACGGGAAGAGCGACTGGTAGTACAGCATTTGCAACAGGGTGGCTTGATACCCTTACGCATCACCGGGGAAGCGGAAACCCAGGGGTGGAAGAAGCGGCTGCCGGTGGGCCGCCGGCGCATCTCCCTTAATCAGGTGCTCCACTTCACTCAGGAACTGGCGGCGCTCCTGAAAGCTGGGCTGCCGTTGGACCGGAGTTTGAAGGCCCTGCTCGTGGTAACTAAACGACCAGGGATGCAAGCCATACTCAGCCAGTTGCTCCAGGACCTGCAAGGCGGCAAGGCATTATCCGAGGCCCTCGGTCGCCATAAGGCCTTCTCCCCCCTTTACCTCAGCGTGGTCCGGGCCGGGGAGACCGGTGGTTTCCTGGAAGTGGCCTTATCACGACTGGGTGATTATCTGAGGACGGTTACCGAACTTAGGGGCTACCTGTTTTCGGCCCTCATCTATCCGGCCATCCTGGCCATAGTGGGCAGTCTGTCGGTGGTGGTCATGCTGGTTTATGTGGTCCCCCGCTTCGAACTCTTTTTTCAGGAGATGGGGCAAGGCCTTTACTGGTCGACCAGGTTATTGTTATGGTGCAGTCAGGGTTTCCGAGCCTACTGGTGGCTGGGCGGGCTGCTTACCGTCCTAGCGGGTTTAGTGGCGATCCGCCTGAGCCGCACCTCCCGCGGGCGATTGTTGCTGGACCGACTCAAGCTGCAGGCCCCGCTGGTGGGCAGCCTCTCCCGGCAGGTAACCGCGGCTTTTTTCGCTAAGACCCTGGGCACCTTGTTGAATAATGGCGTTCCGCTGGTGGCCGCGCTCCAGGTGGTGGTCGATACGGTGACCAACCGCTATCTGGCCCAATCCTTCTCCGGGATCCTGGAAGAGGTCAAAAAAGGACAACCACTTTCCGTACTATTGAAAAAGACCGATGTCTTCCCGGAACTGTTTTTGCAGATGATTGCCATCGGGGAGGAGACCGGCCATTTATCAGAGATGCTGCTCTCGGCGGCGGACTCGTTGGAGACCGAGACCCGGGCCGGGGTGCGGCGTTTATTAGCTTTGCTGGAGCCGCTGCTGATATTGACCATGGCTCTGCTGGTGGCGTTCATCATTGTGTCATTACTGTTACCTATTTTAAACCTTTACGAAGTCTCGTTCTAAGGAGGGCTGTTTATTTTGACCAAAAAAGACCGTCGAGACTCTGGTTTTACCTTGATCGAGCTTATGATCGTGCTTTTTATTCTGGGCCTGTTGGCGGCTCTGGTGGCCCCCCGCTTGATGGGTCGGGTAGGAAAAGCCAAGGTAAAGACCGCCGCCACCCAGATGCAGCTTCTGGGTACCGCCCTGGACCTGTTTTATCTAGATATCGGCCGTTATCCCACCGAGGAGGAAGGCTTGCAGGCTCTTTATCAGCGTCCGTCCAATCTGGCCCAGTGGTCCGGGCCGTATTTGAACAAAGCGGTCCCCAAAGATCCCTGGGGAAATGATTATATCTATAAATTTCCGGGCGAGCATGGTCCTTATGATCTGATATCTTTAGGAGCCGATGGTTCCCAGGGTGGAGAGGGTGATAATCAGGATATTACCAATTGGCAGGCTGAGGAGACCAGGTAGTCTAGACCATCGCCGATTTCCCGGGGCCGAAGGCGGCTTTTCCTTACTGGAACTGATGGTCGTCCTGATCCTGATGGTAATGATCATGGGCTTGGTGCTGCCCGGACTGAGACGGAGCTGGGAAAAGGAGAAGACCCGTGGCAGCCTGCGGGAGTTGGCGGCCACACTGCGGGCAGCGCGCAGCACCGCGGCGACAGAGCGCCAGCGGGTCCGGGTTTTTTTTGACCTGCAGGCCGGGCGTTATTGGGTGGAAAATATCCCCCGCCACGGAGCGTGGCCGTCCCAATTGCAGGTTGCCGACGCCCACCTGGTGTGGCAAAACCCAACCTTACGCCAGGGATATATTGCCTTTTATAGCGATGGCAGTTCCAGCGGCGGCCGGCTGGAGCTTTCCGACCCGGATGGCCGGCGCTATCGCCTCGATGTTAAGGTGATCACCGGACGTGTCAGGCTGGGTTCATAACATTGGTCCGCCGGATGGGGCTCAGGCGGAGGTGGTCATCATAAGCAACTGGCAGTCCCGTCCACTTTCAGGGGAAAGGCGCGGCAGGATTGGAGAAGCTGGCTTCAGCCTCTTGGAGGTAATGGTGGCCACGGCCCTGATGGCCCTGGTCATGGTAGCCATTCTGCAGGTGTTAAGCGCCGGGCTACAGGCCCAAGACGCAGTCCAACGCCGAACTTATGCCCTTCTGGTCGCTAACAAGGTACTCCAGCAATACAGTATCCAGGAATCATTGACTCGCGGCCGTCATCAGGGCCGAGAAGGGCCTTTTACCTATCAGGTGCAGATAACACCACAATATCGGGTTTCCCACAAGATATGGGATTTCGAGGTAATCTGCTATCATTTGCAAGTCAGCGTTTCCTGGGAAGAGCGGGGCCGGGCCAAGACCCTGGCGCTGCAGACCCTGAGATCCATGTGCCGCCGCAAAAAGTCATGATGCGGGCCGGTCCGCGAGCAGGTCCGGGAAACTCTGGGTTTACTCTGCTGGAACTCATGGCTTCCCTGGTACTTGTGAGTCTGTTAAGCCTGGTGGCCTACGCGGCCTTAAACTTGAGTTTGAAGGCCACCCGCCATGCCCAGGACAAAGTAGAGGCCTTACAGGAACTGCGGGTGGGTACGCGTTATTTGGAACGCACCCTGTCCTCGGCCGTCCCTAAAGCCCTGTACACCAAGAACCGATTGTATTTTGACGGGGAGCCACAAGCGATAAAATTTCTTACCACGGTGTCCCTGGAAGCCCACAATCTGGGGGGGCTATATCACATGCGGGTTTTTGTCGGCCGTGATGCATCTGGTCAAGGCTGTTTGGCCCTGGAGCAATCTAAAATTGTCAACTGGCGGCAGGACCGCGAAGGAGTGGAGGTAAGGCAGATTCTGATCAACAACATAGAGGGCCTGCGGTTTACTTATGGGCTGGGTTCAAAAGAGTACAGCACCTGGAACGGGCTGCGTGATGGACGCTTGCCGGATCGGGTGCTAATGCATCTGGCCTTGCCGTGTCAAGAAACCAGAACCTGGCAGATTCCCATTCATGTTGCCGAATTCCAGTCTAAACCTGAATAACCCTCCCCGGCGCTGCCCTCCGGCCTCAGAAGAAGGGGTGGTGCTGTTGCTGGTGATCTGGATTCTGGGCCTGATCAGTGTGGTAATCCTGACCGGGGCTTACGAATGGCGCAATGAAATTAAGTTAACCGCCAATTTTCAAGAGTCTTGCCAATGCCACAGTCTGGCCCAGGCCGGAGTGCATTACGCGTTAGGGAAGCTAGTGGAGCTTAAACTGGCCGAGGCGGCAATAATGGAGTCGCCTACGGCTTCTATTCCAGCGGGGACCTGGCGGGGCGATCAGAAGCTTCATATTCTGGAAATTGCAGGGGGCCGGGTGGAGGTCCGGGTAGCTGATGAAGGCGGAAAGATCAATCTCAATCTGGCCGATCAGAAAATCCTGGGCAAATTATTCGCTGCCTTGGGCTACAAGAAAGCGTCTGGCCAGTCCCTGGTTGCCGCTATCATGGACTGGCGGGACACCGATGCCCTGACCAGGCCGCAGGGAGCGGAAAGCCCCTATTATCTCCGCCTTAATCCTGCTTATCCTGCCAAAAACACCGGATTTGATGTGGTGGAAGAACTGGGTTGGGTGAAAGGCCTGGGGTACAGCCAGTTGCTCCCGCATTTAGCGGATTACTTTACGGTTAATAAAAATGGTCCCGAAATCAATATCAACACTGCCTCCCTGGAGGTTCTGCAGGCCATTGGTTTTTCCCGGCCCCAGGCCACCCGGATAAGTATGGCCCGGCAGGAAAAATCCTTTCGCCTTCCCAACGAGGTGGCGGCAGTGGCTGGGGCGGTGGCATTTCAACGCCTAGAAAGTTTGATCGGCTTTGAAACCTCGCCTTTTTTTACAATTTTATCTAAGGGTATGGTAAAAAACCAAAAATCCTGTCATACTATCAAGGCAATAGTCAGCATTGATTTAGGTCAGCCGGTTCCCTGGGCCATTGTCTACTGGGCCGACGATTATCCGGACTGACATATTTTTAGGATGGATAAACCTGATATGACCTGGACCAAACCTCAATGGTGGCAGACAATTTCATCTGAGCTGCTGACCGGCACCCAAAGCCTGGGGGCCTATCTGGACCGCTCCGGCCTTACTCTGGCCCATGTGGAAAAGGGTCTGTCGGGATTGGAACTGCGTCATCTGGCCTGCCTGCCCTTGTCACCTGGGGGGTCGGAGACCTGGTCAATTAACCTTCAAGCCATTATCACGTCGTGGAAGTTGCAATTTTGCCCGGTGAGCCTGGCGGTCGGCCGGGAATTGGGTTTTATTAGACAGGCAATACTGCCCCGGGCCGTAGCGGAAAACCTCTCCCAAGTGGTACAATATGAGCTAGACCGTTTTTTTCCGTTTCCCGCCGACTCCCTTTACTTTGATTTTCAGGTGATAAAAGAGACGGATACCGAGGTTCAACTGCTGCTGATGGGGCAGCCGCGGGAGCCGGTGGAGGACTGCCTCAACTTGCTAGAACAGGCGGGCTTGAGAACCATTACCGTGGAGCCGGAAATAACCGCTACGATAAATGCCTTTGGCACCCTGGTGAAAAGATTGCCCGCTTCCTGGCTTGTGTGGCGCACTGATTCCGAGGGTTTTGAGCTCATTCATCTCGAAGGGCGACGAATTCGAGCCTATCGTCAGGTTCGGTTAGCACCGACGGAAAAAACCGTCCCCCGGCTACTCGCCGAAATCGATCGTCTTCGAGAACAGGGGGCAATGCCCGAAGCTTTATGCCGGTCTGGGTGGGAAACGCCAGAAGCTGACCTCAATCCCCTCACGGAGGGGCACGAGCTCTCGATAATTAACCCAGATCAACTCCAGGTTAAAGGTCTGCCTGCGGCCAGTGACCTGGGGGGGGGCCTACCGGCTTTGGGTGCGGCCCTCCGGGGTCTGAGGAAAGTCCCCCTGCAAACCAATCTCCTCCCGGAAACCGAGAGGTCCAAGGTAAAATTAAGGGGACTTTTTCTCACCAAGATATTACTGGTGGTCCTGATCGGTTTAAGCTGCTTATGGGCTGGAAGCCTGATGATTCATAAGCGGGTCCACCTGTATCAGACCAATCGCCTTCTGGCCCGTCTGGGGCCTGAAACCCGCCAGGTCGCCCGGCAATTGAGCGAAAGCCAGGAAATGGCGAAAACTCTGGAAAGTCTTGAACAACGGCTGGAGCAATACCCTCGAAAACTTAATTTGCTGAAGGAGTTGACCAACTTAATTCCTGAAAACACCTGGCTTTTTTATCTGAAATGTAACGAACGGCAACTGGAAATGGGGGGGGTCTCCCGATCAGCGGCAGACCTGATTCCCCTGATGGAGCAATCCGGTTGGTTTACCAAAACCGAATTCGCCTCTCCTATCGTCACTGATGCTAATGGACGCGAGCATTTTAAAATTAAAGCAGAAATTAAGGTCCTGGGGATGGGATCTTGATAAATTGTCCGATCAGCAACGGCGCCTGGCCTGGGGACTGGGCGGACTGCTGCTGTTTATCGTGGTTATCTTTGGGATCATCTTTCCACTGCTGGATATGAAAAATGATTGGGCCCAGGAGCTGGAAAAAAAACAACTAATGCTACGACATTACCAGAATTTGTTGGCAGAGCAAAGCAGAGTGGCCCAAGTCCACCAAACACTAAACGACGCCTTGACCCAGGCCGAGACCAAATTTCTTTCCGGGAGCAATCCTGCGGTGGCAGCCGCTGATCTTCAGGAAATCCTCAAAACCCTGTCCGGCGACCAGGGTCTTAAGTTGATCAGTATAAATGTGTTACCTTCTCGGGAAGCCGGGTCTTATCTAGAAGTGCCGGTCCAGGTGCAACTTTCGGCCAACATTGAACAATTACTGAAATTTCTCTACTATCTGGAACATCACCGAAAGCTTCTGTATCTCACGCAATTAGAGATCAACGCGGCCCGCAGCCATGCCTTGTCACGGCGGGCCAGTATGTTGCGAGTCAGCATGGAAATTGCCGGGGTGATCAAGCGGGAGTCCAAGGGATGATCTGGCGCCAGGGTCGCATCTGGGATATTTTGTTATTAGTGGCAAACGCCCTGTTGCTGGGGGCCATCATCGGGGTCTGGAGCGGTGAAACGACGCTGCCCGTCAAGGCCAATGCCAAAGCCGGGGTGGCTGTGCCCCAGGTTCCGGTCCTGGCCGATAAGCAGCCGCTGAGTGCTTTTCAGATAGTCCAGACCAAAGACCTGTTCAGTCCCCAACGCATGGCGTTTCATCTCTGCCCTGATCCGAGCAAAGGTCAGGCTACTCTAGAGGGCGGCAAACTCCAGGGAATCATCATCATCGGCCAGGAAAAGGCGGCTATCATCAGTTCGCCTGATTCCAGGGGGCGACCCCAGGTTCAGGTAGTCCGCCAAGGTGAGGAATGGCGGGGCTTCAAAGTAGTGGAAATCTGTACAGAAGCGGTGCTGTTCCAGGGAAAAGGGATTAGCAAAACTCTAACCTTCCCAACCCCCCTGGTGCAGTCTCCGCGGGGTTCAGCACTGAGGGGAGGGCCGTCCCTGGAGAGTGAGGAACCTGAAGTACCGCCCGAAGAAATGGTGGAGCCCGAGGGACTCCAAGAAGAAATTGCCCCAGAGGAGATGTGGGAGGAAGAAGTGATCGAGGATTCGATTTAACCAGATAATAACAAGTTGCGATCAAAGAGCTAAAATGCCTCCTAACCCTCGCCCTCTCCCCCGCCAGCAGGGGAGAGGGGATAAAGGATAAAATTACTCATTTGAAAGCTAATCGGTATAAGACCTTGATGGCAGCCTTCTTATTTTAATTTGGCTAAAATTAAAAATCGATGGATCATGGCTAGTCGGCTTATTCAGATACTGATCGGGTTTCTGTTGTTGGGTATGGTCGGATGCGCCTCGCCAGCAGAGCAATCCCCTTACCCGGCCGTGGTTTCTAGACAGATACCAGTGCAGGTATCCACTGGCCCGGCACCCCCTCCCCGTCCGATCCCAGACTCCAAACCCAGAGAACCGCTCCCCGGGAATTTGCCTCAGGATGACCGGTTCCTGCAGGACTATGCTCAGGCTCTCAAGAAAATCCAAACTATCCAGCGTCCCAAACGCAAAGACGAGAAGATCTATCCTATTGACCTCAATTTAAAAAATGCTGACCTGGTGGAAACCATCGGGGTTCTGGCGGACACCATGGGGATCAACTACTTAATCGATCCCCGGGTCAAAGGCAAAGCCAGCGTGCGAGCCACCGGCAAGCTGAGTCAGAGCGAACTGTTATCCATCCTGGAAACCCTGTTGTTGGTGAATGGGGCCGCCTTGATCAGAGATGTCAATGTTTATAAGATTGTCCCGGCAGACAAGGTTGGGGCGCAGGCCTTACCGGTCTATACCCGAGGGATTCCGCCGACCGGGATGACCGTCCAGGTAGTTTTCTTAGAGCAGACCGCCGCCAAAGAGATGATGCCGGTTCTGAAGCCCCTAATGTCTCCCGGCGGATCCATCTCTGAAGCTGCAAATAATTCCTTAATCCTGGTCGATTATCCTGCCAATCTGGAAAAACTGCTGAATCTCATCCACCTGATCGACACCCGCAGTCTGGCTCAAACTCAGATTCAGATTGCCAAGGTGGATAATACCTCCCCGCAGAATCTGATTTCTGAGTTAGAGGTAATTTTTTCCGCATATGGTGCTTTAGCCCCCAAGGAGAAATTTGGCGTGGGCTTCCTGCCGGTCCCCCGACTTAATTCGATCCTGGTCCTGGCCGGTTCCAAGCCCCTGATGGACCGGGCCCTTTACTGGATTCGCCAGCTAGATCTGAAAACCGACATGCTGGCCGACATCCATGTCTATCACGTGGAGAACTATAAGGCCAGAAACCTGGCCAACCTCCTGACCCAGGTATATGGTGGCAAGCCCCTGGCGCCGGAGGTAAAGGAGGTTGAACCTGAGGACCGCCGCCCCACTTTCTTGGGACAGTCTGGTGCTGCAGGGGAAGGAGGTCTAGGAACCGGCATCATGGGTGGAACCAGGACCTCAGGTTTGGGGCAATCAGGAGGCGGCGCTGGCAGTATTGAAAGAAGGCGAGGCCCGGGCGGAGGCCTGTTAGAGGGACAGAAGGAACAGGCCGTTCCCTTAGCCGAAGCCGCGGCCCCAGAGGTCTCCCCTAAGGAAGGGGTGCGCATCATCCCGGACGAAGAGAACAACCTGCTGGTGATAGTCGCCCCTCCCCATGAATGGCGGGTGATTTCTCAGCTCTTGCAGCGCCTGGACCTTATGCCCCGTCAGGTGCTGAATGAGATCTTGATTGCCGAAGTGCGGCTCACCGGCGATCTCAAGTATGGCGTAGAGTGGTTTTTGAACTCCAAACTGGTCACCCCTAAAACCAAGAACGGCACCCCCAGTCTAAATATCTTGCAAGGACCCTCAGCCGCCTTTTCCAAGGCCATCGGCGGCTTTACGTTTGCGGTCCGGGATTCCTTAAATGAATTCCGAGGCTTGATCCATATGCTGGCCGAAGAGGGCAAGGTCAACATCCTGGCCTCGCCCCACATCATGGCAGCCAACAATCAAGAAGCCCGTATCCAGATCGGCCAGGATGTTCCCATTCTGACTTCCCAGGCGGTCCCCCTGATCAGCCAGACAACCTCTTTACAGACCCAGACGGTGGAATACCGCAGTACTGGGATTATCATGCTTGTGAAACCCCAGATCAATGCCAAGGGCCTGGTGACCCTGGACATCACTCAGGAGGTGAGCGCCGCGGTCCCCACTACCACTGGGGTGGAAGCCAGCCCCACCTTTATCATCCGCACTGCCAAGACTTCTCTGATCACCGGCGACAATCAGACTATCGTCTTGGGCGGTCTGATCCGGGAGGATGCGACCCGGACGGCCTATGGCATTCCCGGCTTGCGCAAGATCCCCTTGCTGGGAGCGCTGTTTGGCAGCGAAGAGGTGAAAAGAGAAAAGACCGAGCTTTTGGTGCTGATTACCCCCCACATTATCTCCAGCCTGGAAGAGGGAGCCCGCCTCACCGATGAAGTCAAGCACCGCATCCCTCTGGAAGAATTAAGTCCCGAATGGCAGAAAAAGACCCAACCTAGACCTCCGAGGGCGCCATGAAATAGTATATCCCGCCACCATAATTGAGAAACCCGGATACCGAGTGCTTTTTAGGCCCCCCGGATATTTTTATGGTTAGCTGAGCCGCTCTGGTGGTCGGACTGATCCAATGGCTCTTGGGAGATTTGAGCGAGAAGTCCTTGCCGAGAGAAGACGATAAGGATGACGATAATAATCAGCAAAAAATGCTATATTCAGTAATTGAAAATTAATTAAGAAAATATTATATTAATCAAAATTTATGGCTAAACAGAGCCACCAGGGGAGGCGCACATGAGCCGGCTGTTGATGGTAGGTATTCTGATATTGGGATTGGCACTGGGCAGCAGTATCGCCACAGCCCAAAACTACTCTCAGAGCAAACCCAGTCCGGAGGTTATGTTCCTCGATGGTCTGGTGGGGCGGCCGATTGGGATTGCAGCCACTGCGGTGGGATTTGCCACCCTGGTAGCCACCCTACCCTTCACCCTGCCCTCTGGCAGCACCGGTCAGGCCGCCCGCGGACTGGTGCGGGAGCCTGCGGCCTGGACCATTGGCCGACCTTTAGGTCAGAACTATATGTTCCACCGCCATCAAAGATTCTGGCTGCCTTGAGCCTTTCAAGCGGTGGGATAATAAGATAATTTTCATCTAGATGACGGGCTACCAGAATATTAAACCAAGTAGATCTGGCTCGGCAAAGAGGTAGACCAAAGCAGCCAAACCCAGAAAAGGGCCGAAGGGGATCGGAGTTAAGCGCCCCTGGCCGCTTTTCCAGGCCAACATCCCGCCGCCTAGACTCCCCAGGGTGGCGCTGATCAGAATCACCACCGGAATCGATTTGAGGCCCAAAAAGGCCCCGATCAGAGCCAGCAGCTTGACATCCCCGCCGCCCAAACCCTGACGCCCGGTCACTTTCCCATAACCCCAGCCTATGGCTTGCAACAGAGCGGCACCTGCCACTGCCCCGGCTAACGCCTGGCTAAAGGAAAGATGGGGCAGTATCAGGGCCAAGACCAGCCCCAGAGCAATGCCGGGTAGAGTGATGATATCGGGAAGCCACTGATGTTCCAGATCAAGCCCGGTCAGGATCACCAGGGCGGCGGTAAACGGCCCATAGGCGAACAGCAGCGGCTCCCCCGGGAACCGGGCCCATAGCCCCAGGGCCAGTAATCCGCCCGCCAATTCAACAGCGGGATAGCGCCACGGAATGTCACCCTGACAGAAGCGGCATCTACCTTTCAGCCAGATAAAACTGATAATCGGCAGGTTGTCATACCAGGGGATTGGGTGGCGGCATTGCGGGCAGCGGGACCGGCCGGCCCACACCGGTTCCCCCTGGGGAAGCCGAGTGATTACCACATTAAGGAAACTCCCCAGAGCCAGACCTGCCAGGAAGGCCAGAAGATAAGCGATCATCAGGTTGGTCCCGACCGGCTCGGCAACGTCAGCCTCGACTTACTCGGTTCCTACCTCGAGGCGGCTTACCTTGGTTAGGGGCATATTCCAGTAGCCCAGGTCAGTGTTGCCTTCCAAAATGTAATTGATTGAAATTTCCGACTGCAGAGCCTCTCCAGAGGTCAGAACAATTTTAGCCGGGCGATAACCGTCCTGGTCCGGGCCAGTGAACTCCAGGCGTTGGATCAGGGTTAAGGGGATCCAGGTATTGGCCCCTGCTTCCCGGACCCGGAGCTCCTGGCGAGTCCCGGGAAGCCTCAAGCCACGCACATAATAGGCCAAGCCATCCTCAGTGATAACCACGCTGGGCCAGGTAAGCGGGGCCGGCACCATCTGGGGGGCACAGGCGGCCCCCAACCACAGTATCAGGCCCAGCAGCCAAACTTTTTGCCGAATCAAGGGGCAGATTTTTATCATTTCTTGATTTTCTCTAAAGACGGTACTTCTACTATACAATCAAAATTTTAAATCGAGCAATTATTTTTCACATTATTTTTTAACCTGGTTTAGCTGCCCTCCCGGAAATGAATAGGGCCCCGATACAAAAATATATTTCCCTTGAATCAAGAATTTTTCTGGGCTAAATTAACTTATCCCGAAAGTTTAGATACTGCCTTTAATTTATCGGATCATCAACCAGAAGCGGATAATACCGGGAGAAGCTATGAAGCGTTATCAGGATGCAAAATGGACCCGCGCCATGGCCTTGACGCTGGATTATAATTATGCCATGGCCGACTTTGTGGGAGTACAAAATGGTTTGCGCTCCGAAGAACTGGATGAATTAACAACCCGTATTCAAGAGATCGACCAGGATTTAAAAACCCGCCGGCAACAGGGGAAATTAGCCTTTTATGAGCTTCCTTATCGGCAAGAGACCATCACCGAGGTCAAAAACCTGGCCAAACCCCTATTGGAGTGGTTCTGGGATTTTATTGTCCTGGGAATCGGCGGGTCAGCCCTGGGGGCCCGGGCCTTGCATCAGGCCCTGTGTCATCCCCAGCATAATCTATTGGCCCTCGCCCGGCGGCATCATAGGCCGCGGTTGTTGGTCGCGGATAATATTGATCCGGACGGCTTTTACGGCCTCTTAGACGCGGTCGATTTGCGTCGCACCGTCTTTAATGTTATATCTAAATCAGGTAGTACGGCCGAAACCCTGAGCCAATTCTTGTTTGTTTACGGAATGTTAAAAGGCCGGTTAGGAGAAGCACGAGCCCGAGATCGGGTGATCCTGACCACTGATCCAGAACAGGGTAATCTCCGCCGCCTGGCGCAATCGGAAGGGTTTAGAAGTCTTACCATCCCCCCCAAGGTGGGCGGCCGGTTTTCGATCTTCAGCGCGGTCGGCATGTTTCCGGCCGAAATGGTGGGGATTGACATAGATGAATTAATGGCCGGTGCCCGCTTTATGGATGTGTGCCTCAAGGAGCCGGAATTCAAAAATAATCTGGCGTATCGGCTGGCGGCGATTTATTATCTTTTCTATACCCGCAAGAATCGGCCGATTCAGGTATTAATGCCATATGCCTCGTCCCTGTCCGGGGTGGCGGAGTGGTTCTGCCAGATCTGGGCCGAAAGCCTGGGGAAAAAATTCAACCTCCAAGGTCAGATAGTCAACGTCGGCCCTACCCCGGTGCGAGCCTTGGGAGCCACGGATCAACACTCCCAGCTTCAGCTTTATATTGAGGGTCCATTTGATAAAGTAATTACTTTTTTAGAGGTGGAAAACTTTCAGCATCACGTGGCGCTTCCCTCCCTCTACCCAGAGCTCGAAGGCTTAAGTTATCTGGGCGGTCATACCCTGAACGAACTGATCAAAGCGGAGAAAACCGCCACCGCCTTCAATCTCATGCGCAACGGACGTCCCAATCTGACCATCCGGCTCCCGGAGATCAATGCCTTTACCATCGGACAACTGCTCTTCCTTTTTGAGGTAATGACCGTAAGCTTGGGAGGACTATTGGGGGTAAATCCTCTGGACCAGCCTGGGGTGGAGGGGGGCAAGCATACCACCTATGGCCTGATGGGCCGACCGGGATTTGAGGAGTATCGACAGCAACTAGAGAGTGCCCCACCCCTCCGGGAACAATATCAAATCATCTGAGACTGCAGCCTGATGGCAATGTTTGAGCGGCTTAAACTGGCCTGGCGGCCTGACCGCCAGGATGTGGAAACCTTTCGGCTGGTAAAGTTTTTCTCTTTTACCGGCTTCATGGTGATTTTGATCTTTACTCTGCTGCTCACCCTGCTACTGGTCTACCGGGCTCAGAAGCTGGCCCTGAAAAAAAGCCAAGATTACGCCCTGCTGGTGGCGGCTAATCTAAACCATCAGGTTTTTCAACAATTTGTCTTGCCCGTAGCCATCCGCTATCAGGGAAAAATTCAGATCAAAGATCCCGAGCAGTTTGAACGGCTGGATGCCGTAGTCCGCCACACTATTCATGGTTTTCACATCAAACAGGTGAACATTTATGATCAGGTGGGAACCCTTTCTTATAGTACCGACGACATTCCCTTAGGGGAGGATTGTTATGATGTTCCTGAGGTTAAAAAGGCCTTATTGGGCGAACCCAGTCTGATCGCCCCCAACAGTCTCCTGGACCTGCTACTTTTTCATTTGACCGCACCCCAACAACTGAAAACCTATATTCCCTTCCGACTAGAGAGAAAATTGACCCCGGAACTGGGGCCGGTGATCGGGGTGTTTGAAATCACTCAGGATATTTCCCAAGATCTGGCCGAAATCGGTTGGTTCCAGCTCTTTATCATCACCACCCTGGTGGTGATCATGGGTCTCTTATTCCTAATTCTGCGGCAAATTGTCAAAAAGGCGGAGATAATTTTAGAGCGGCGGCACGAAGAACAAAAGGCTCTGTTAGCCCAGCTCAATCAGGCCGAAAAACTGGCGGCCCTGGGGGAGATGATCGCCGGGGTGGCGCACGAAATCCGCAACCCCCTGGGAATTATCAGTTCCACGGCAGAACTCTTGCGGCAACGCCTGGCCAAATATGAGCCCCAGGACCGACTGGCGCAGATTATTGTGGAGGAATCGAACCGACTCAACCAGACCGTGACGGAATTCCTTGACTTTGCCCGGCCGCGCGAACCCAACCTGCGGCCCTGCAACCCGGAAGAAATCCTGGAGCGCAATCTTGAACTTCTCCAGCCGGAGATTGAGAAACACCACATCACGGTGGACAGGCATTATAGTCTTGACGGCCATCCTTTGACGGCCGACCCTGATCTCCTCTACCGGGCCTTTTTAAATATTTTGCTCAATGCCATTCAGGCTCTGCCCGAGGGGGGTAAGATCACCGTGACCACTAGATTCGGGCCCCATAACGAGGGTGCCCTGATCCAGGTACAGGATAATGGCGAAGGGATTGAGGCGGAAGCTATCAGCAAAATCTTCAATCCTTTTTTTACTACCAAGGATATGGGTAGCGGTTTGGGGCTGTCGATCGTAAAAAGCATTATCGAAAGCCACCGCGGCACTATTGACATCGACAGCACCCCGGGCCAGGGGACTACCGTCATCATCATGTTGCCAGATGCGGAGTGAACCAATAAATTCCCGCCCGATGGTCCTTCCTGCCCAGCGATTCAACAACTTAGCCGGATGGTTGGTGAGCTTAGGAATCCCCGACCGGCAAGAGTTCTAAATTCGGCTGAAATTAAAAGTGGCCCGGTCATCTACTGGATGCGTCGGGATCAACGGGTCCATGATAATTGGGCCTTGCTCTTCTCTCAGGAACAAGCCTTAAAACAAGGGGCCCCGCTTTTGGTAGTTTTTTGCCTGGTACCGCGTTTCTTAAATGCTGCCTTAAAACAATACTCCTTTATGATCCAGGGGCTTCAGGAACTGCCACGGAACCTTGCCGCCCAAAATTCATCGGGCTTGGCCGGAATTTCTGGAAGATTTCCCACCCCGGGCCAGGCATCCCCAGGCCTAGGGTGAGCCAGATATTTGGCAAAATCCGCTACATGAGTTATAATGCCTATAAAGCAAAATTCCATATTAAAGCCTATATTAAAAAAAGTTTGTAAAGTCGGGAAAAAGCCGCTCATTATATGGCTTCTTGGCGGACAGCGAAAATTCCGTACTTTAGGGAGTTACCTCAGGTAATAAGGTCATAGTTAAGTTAAAAGCTTGATGGTGAGCTTTAAAATCATCTGTTACCCTAGCTTTGCCATTATACTGTTATAACTTGGCTATGCTGATCAGCCTGGCTTTAGCGTAATAATATTTTTCAGGTATATTACTACGAGCATTTAAAAGATTACTTTGAGGGGAGGGCGAGGGACCGCCGCTCCCTCTCCCCAGAGCTTTTTTCTGACCCCTATTCATTTATTTTATTTTATGATCTGAGTGATAATTAGGCGTTCGGACTCCAAACTAAAATTTCCAGGGAATTTATGGATACCATCCTGGTTGTTGATGATGAAAAAAATTATCTGCTGGTCATGGAGGCCTTGCTTTCCGGGGCTGGATACGAAGTGCTGACCGCCGAAAGCGCCACCGAAGCCCAGAAGATTGTCCGCCATAATGATCTGGATCTGATCATCACCGATATGAAAATGCCCAGAGTCAGCGGCATCGAATTGATGGAAGAAATCCAGCACCTTAATCCCGACTTGCCGGTAATCATCATGACCGCCTTCGGCACGGTGGAAAAAGCGGTGGAGGCCATGAAAAAAGGGGCCTTCGACTACATCACCAAGCCCTTCAAAAACGAGGAGATTCTCGTCACTATTGCCAAGGCCTTGGAATTACGGCATCTTCTGGACGAGAACCGACGTCTCCGTCAGGACCTGGCCCAAAAGTACCGGTTCGAGAATATTGTCGGCAACAGCCGGGCCATGCAGGAGATCTTTGCCCTGGTAGAAAAAGTGGCCCAAACTCGGGTAACGGTCCTGATCACTGGCGAAAGTGGCACTGGTAAGGAGCTGATCGCCCGGGCCATTCATCAACGCAGCCCCCGCAGCCAAAGGCCCTTTATCTCGGTAAATTGCGGGGCCTTGACCGAGACCCTGCTGGAAAGTGAGCTTTTCGGCCATGAAAAAGGTGCCTTCACCCACGCCGTGGCCCTCCGCAAAGGCCGGTTTGAGCTGGCCGACGGCGGCACCCTGTTCCTGGACGAAGTGACCGAGATGTCTCCGGCCCTGCAGGTCAAATTACTGCGAGTCCTGCAGGAAATGGAGTTTGAGCGGGTAGGCGGATCGCGTACCCTGCGGGTGGACGTGCGCCTAGTGGCCGCTTCTAATCGGGATTTAAAAGCCGAAGTCGACGAAGGGAATTTTCGAGAAGACCTGTTTTACCGCCTTAATGTGGTCCACCTGGAGATTCCGCCGCTGCGCCAGCGGCCCGAGGATATCCCGCTCCTCGTGACTCATTTTATTCAAAAATATACCCAGGAAAACGCTCAGGGCGAAGTCCGGGTGGATCCGGAGACCATGAGAATCTTAACCCGGCATTCTTGGCCGGGTAATGTCCGGGAATTGGAAAATGTCATCGAACGGGCCGTAATTCTTCGCAGTGGCGACGTCATTACTCCGGCTGATTTGCCCCCCAATCTGGCCACCACCCGGCCCGAAAGCGAGTTTGACATTGACCGCCTGGTCCCCCTCAACACCCCCTTACCCGAAGCCCTGGAACGCATTGAAGAACTGATGATCCGGCGGGCCTTGGAACATTCCGGCCAGGTCCAGGTTCGGGCCGCCGAACTGCTGGGAATTACCAAAAGCCTGTTGCAGTATAAGCTGAAGAAATATCATCTGAATGTCTAGAGGGCGATTTGTGTCTTACCCAGACCAGCCCTCTGAGCGGTTGAGGAGCGATTGTGGAACTCAAAGATTTTCCGGAAGATTTACAACCTTATCTCATCCCTACCCCTAAGGGGGAAATGGTCTATCGCTGTCTGGAGTGCGGGGCGGAATATGGCATTGATGAATTGCTCTATACCTGTCCCCGCTGCCAGGGCCTGTTTTTGCTGGAGGACAAGGCCGCTGACCGCCTCTGGCAGCTGCCCGGCAGCTTCTGGCGGCGGCTGTTCAATTACCGGAAAATGTTAAATATTGCAGCAGTAAAAGGTATTTTTCTTTATCATGAGCTGATTGCTCCGGTCATGCCCCCGGAGGACATCATCTATCTGGGAGAAGGCCATACCCCCCAGGTAGCCGCCAATAGCCGCCTGCAGAATGAAATCGGCATGGCCTTTTATTACAAAAACGACGGCCAGAACCCCAGTGCCTCTTTCAAGGACCGGGGCATGGCTGCCGCCTTGAGTTACCTCAACTATCTCATCCGCACCCGCAACCTGGAGGGCGTATTGGCGATCTGCGCCTCTACCGGCGACACCTCGGCAGCCGCCGCCCTGTATGCCTCCTATCTGGGGGATAAGCTAGCTTCGGCAGTGCTGCTGCCACAGGGCAAAGTCACCCCCCAGCAGCTTTCCCAGCCCCTGGGCAGCGGCACCCGGGTGTTTGAGATTCCCGGCGTCTTTGACGATTGCATGCGGGTGGTGGAGGCCCTGTCGGAGCGCTACCACGTGGCGCTGCTCAACTCCAAAAATAGCTGGCGCATCCGGGGGCAGGAGTCTTATGCCTATGAAATCGCCCAGTGGTACGATTTTCACCTGAAAAAAAAGGTTATCGTGATCCCCATCGGCAATGCCGGGAACATCACCGCGGTGCTGGAAGGCTTATTGCGGTTCCATGATTTGGGTATCATCGACACCCTGCCCCGGGTTCTGGGGGTACAATCGCACCATGCCGACCCGGTGTTTCGCTATTACCAGGAGCAGAACCCCACCAAGCGCATCTTCGTTCCGGTCACCGTCAAGGCGAGCGTGGCCCAGGCCGCCATGATCGGTCGGCCAGTCTCCATGCCGCGGGTCATCCACCGGGTAGAGGAGTATCTGCGCCGGGCTGGCGAGGGCAGCTTTGCGGTAGTCCAGGTCACGGAACAGGAGATCATGGACTCGATGCTCTTGGCCAACCGCAACGGCCACATTGCCTGCACCCAGGGCGGCGAATCCCTGGCCGGATTGCGGGCGGCCCTGCGAGCCGGTCTGGTCAATCGGGACGAAGAGGCGGTGCTGGATGCCACCGCCCATGCCCTCAAATTCAGCTCCTTTCAGCAGATGTATTTCGACAACAGCTTCCCGCCGGAATTTGAGGTGGTGCCTAAGCCCGAATATCAGAACCACCCGCAATTGCTGACCCCGCAGGTAAATCTGGCATCGGGCCGCCCCGCATCTCCGGCCGCACAGCAGACGTTTACCCAGGATCTAGTCAAGCAATTGGCAGCCATATTAGCTTTGAAATCCAGGGACGAAGATTAGGAAGAGAGAAAGTTGTGCAGAAATCGCTGTCACCAATTTTTCTGGATATAGAGGATAAAAATAACAAACTCATTCGCCCCCGGAATCGCAAAAGGCGAATAGTATTCGGTTGGTACGGCGGGAAGTTTAACCATCTTGATTGGCTTTTACCCCTCTTACCTAAATGCCATCACTACTGCGAGCCTTTCGGAGGGTCAGCGGCGGTACTCCTTAATCGTGAACCATCACCGGTTGAGACTTATAACGATATAGATGGAGAGGTAGTTAATTTCTTTCGTATCTTGCGCGACAAAAAAGACGAGCTGATCCAGGCTATAGCCCTGACGCCATTTTCTCGGGAAGAATTCTTCTTTGCTATAAACTGCGATGTCGGCTCCCTATCTGAGGTTGAACGTGCCCGCCGGTTTTTTGTCCGCGCCCGTCAGGCTAGAACCGGCTTAGCCCAAACCGCAACCCTGGGAAGATGGGCAAATTGCAAGAACACTAGCCGAGCCGGGATGTCTGGAGTAGTGTCGCGCTGGCTCGGCAGTGTCGAAGATCTCCCTGACATTGCTTTGCGTTTGCTTCGAGTACAAATCGAAAATCGTCCAGCAATTGAACTGATCAAATTATATGATGGGGCAGGAACGCTATTCTATTGCGATCCCCCTTACGTGCATGATACACGGGGAGATAGCAAAGCCTATGGCTTTGAGATGGATGAATTGGAGCACCGCCAACTAGCCACAGTATTGGTCAACTGCAAGGGTAAAGTAGCAGTTTCTGGTTATCGTTGCGATATCTTGGATAAGCTTTATGAAGGTTGGCGCCGCTTTGACGCGCCTCCTAAGCATTGTCACTCTATAAAAAAGTTACGCCAAGAGGCTTTGTGGATGAATTATTGAAGGAACCTGATTAGCATGTCTGCAATTGATTACCATCTGGCTCGAGAGTTGCTGGAAAAATCCATACTTGCAGCTGAAAAAGCCGTTCTCCAAGGGGCTGCCCTACCCGTAAGGGACGATATCCAGACTGCTTTACAGACTCTGTTCCGATCTAAAACCCAGGCCTATCGTGAAGTCCTTTTAGGTTGTACTTTAGCCAGAATATTAGATAAATCTATTAATATCCGCCAACCATACACAGATCTGGGGCCAAACGCCTTCAGTGGTCGCAGCCTCGATGAAAAGGTTATAAATCCCTTTTTACATGAAAAGCGTATTCCATCAACTCATGGCCTCTATCTAAGTGTATTCCGACGCTCGGTCCGCTTTGATCTGACTACACGGGATGGCTTGAGAGATAAAAAAGGTTATGATGCTTTCCTTAGTCTTTTAAATTACTTAGAATCAACTTCAGTAGATGCTGAACTCGGAAATTTTTTGCAATACCACTTGTATAAGTTTGTTAAATTACGGGAAAGTGCTGCAATACCGCTCTTTAGGCCACAGAGACTTAGCCTGGACCAATACGACACTTTGATTTCCGGTCTGCTTAATACTCCCAGCGGCGGTAGATTTCCATTGATCTTAGTAGTAGCTACCTTTTTTACCATTAAGCATTTGTTTGGCTTGCAAAATTGGACAATAAATTCGCAAGATATTAATGTCGCTGATGTTGCTTCGGGCGCGGGTGGTGATATAACCATTACCAGCCAGGGGCAGACGCTTATGGCGGTTGAAGTAACCGAACGCCCAGTGGACAGATCGCGAGTTGTGGCAACCTTTAATACAAAAATCGCCCCTGCCGGAATTGAGGATTATCTGTTCTGTTTAAAAACTTCTCCTCCCTCCTCGGAAACCATGGAGCAGGCTCGACAATATTTTGCCCAGGGTCATGAAGTAAATTTTGTCGAAATCAAAAATTGGATTTTAATGTTGCTGGCTACCATCGGCAAAGCTGGAAGGGCATTGTTTAATAAAGAGATGATGCGGCTATTAGAAGAACCACATGTTCCTAAACTTATCAAAATAGCATGGAACGAGCAACTTAATAAAATATTCGCTATTTAACGTTAGGTTATCCAGGATATGGAAACGAAGCCTTCGCTCATGCCGGCTGAACGGATTGAACAGTCCATCATATTGATCCGGGGCGAAAAAGTTATCCTGGATGCCGATCTGGCCAGGCTTTATGAGGTTGAAACCCGGGTTTTGGTCCAGGCCGTCAAACGCCACCGGGACCGCTTTCCCGAAGATTTCATGTTTCAGCTTACCAAAGAGGAGTTTACTCTCTTGAGATCACAATCTGTGAGCTCAAAACAGTGGGGCGGCCGGCGTTATCCGCCCTATGCCTTTACCGAACAAGGGGTGGCGATGCTCTCCAGCGTGCTCAACAGCCCTAGGGCGATCCAGGTCAATATCGAAATCATCCGCACCTTTATTCGGCTGCGACGGATGCTGGCCACCCATAAGGAACTGGCCCAAAAACTGGCGGCCCTGGAAAAAAAATACGATGCTCAGTTCCAGATCGTCTTTGAGGCTATCCATCAACTCATGACCCCACCGGCGCCCAAGCGTCGCCGCATCGGTTTTCTGGGAGAGTGAATAAACTCTAATTTTTGGGTTGAGAATAAGAATAATTTTGCCGGAGGCTCTATAGGGATTATAAAAGGGAACTAATGGCGGCGCGATTAGAAATCACCTGGCGGCCGGAACTGGTGGATGCCGAGGGCGAAGCCATCCGGCGGAAAGCCAAAGAATATTTTGGCCTGGAATTCTCCCGGGTGCGGGTTATCCACATCCTGACCATTGATGCCCAGCTCTCCGGGTGCGAATTGGAGGCCATCCGCACCCAGATCTTTACCAACCCGGTGACCCAGATTTCCAGTTATCAACCATTGGCTGACCGTTTTGATTGGGCGGTCTGGGTGGGGCTCCGGCCCGGAGTACGGGATAACCCGGGGGCTACGGCGGTAGAAGCCATCGAGGCTTTTTTGGGGCGTTCTCTGGACGCGCAGGCGGCGGTCTATACGTCAAAATTATACCTGTTTGAAGGAACCGGCATTTCTTCCAGGGATGTTGCCCGAGTGGCCCAGGAATTGCTGGCCAACGATATTATTCAGGAATTTCGGGTGTATTCCCCAGATGCCTGGAACCCGCAAACCGGCATTGGGTTGATCATCCCCCAGGTGCGGCTTGACCATCTGCCCATCGTCACCACCTTCAATATCGACAGCGACGCCACTTTGCAAGAACTCAGCGAGCTTCGCAATCTGGCCCTCCAGGAGCAGGATATCCCGGTGATCCGGGCCTATTATCTGCGGCCGGAAGTGCAGGCCCGGCGGGCTAACTTTGGGCTCGGTCTGCCTACGGACGTGGAACTGGAATACATTGCCCAGGCCCGCAGCGATCACTGTAATCACAACACTTTCCGGGGGTTGTTTCATTATCACGACCAGGTAACGGGCGAGCAGGTTACGGTTAACAGCCTGTTCAAGACCTGCATCGAAGAACCCACCCTAAAACTGGCCCGGCAAAAGTCCTGGGTGGTGTCGGTGCTCTGGGATAATGCCGGGGTAGGCCGTTTTGATGATGACTACAGTTATGTGATTACCGGCGAAACCCACAATTCGCCCTCCAATATGGAGGCCTACGGCGGCGCGCTGACCGGCATCGTCGGGGTCTATCGCGATCCGCTGGGCACCGGCAAAGGCTCCAAGCTGATTGCCGGTCTGTATGGCTACTGTGTCGGCCCCCGGGATTATCGGGGGCCCTTACAGCCGCATCTGCACCCTCGGCGACTGCTGGACGGGGTCATCGAAGGGGTCAAAGACGGCGGCAATAAAAGCGGCATTCCCACCCCGCTCGGAGTGCTCTATTTTGATCCCAGCTACTTGGGCAAGTGTCTGGTGTTCGTGGCCGCCTTGGGGTTGATACCCAATAAAATCCAGGGTGAGAATGCCGCCCAGAAGACCACTTCCCCCGGTGATTTGATTATCATGTGCGGCGGCCGGGTGGGTAAGGATGGCATTCACGGAGTGACCGCCTCCTCGGAAGTTTACGGGGCCCACACTCCGGCTGGGCATGTGCAGATCGGCGACCCCTATACCCAGAAAAAGATGCACGATTTCCTGCTCGAGGCCCGCGACCGGGGCTACATTGCCTTTATTACCGACTGCGGTGGCGGCGGTTTGTCTTCAGCCATCGGCGAATCAGCCCGGTGGTCCAATGGCTGTGAGGTCTGGCTGGATCGAGTGCCGCTAAAATATGAGGGCCTGGATCAGTGGGAAATCTGGGTCTCCGAATCCCAGGAGCGCATGGTGGTGGCGGTCCGCCCGGAACATGAGGCTCAGTTCCTGGCCCTGGCCGCCAAACACGCAGTCGAAGCCACGGTGATTGGCCGCTATACCGACTCCGGGGCGGTGCATCTGCGCTACCAGGATCAGACCTGCGCCTATATCGACCTCGATTTTCTCCAGGCCGATTTTCCCCAGTGGCAGTTCCAGGCCGAATGGAATCCGCCCGCGGCCCGGGGCTTAACCGAACCGGTGATAGGAGAGGTTCAGGACCACACCGCTCTGCTTCATGCCATGCTGGATCGCCCCAACCTCTGCTCTCGGGAGTGGATCGCCCGGCAATACGATCATGAAGTGCAGGGCGGTAGCGTCATCAAACCCCTGGTGGGCAAAAAGGCCGATACCCCCAGCGACGCAGTGGTAATCCGCCCCCGGATGGAGTCCTGGCGGGGGCTGGCCCTGAGTCAGGCTCTCCACCCGGCTTATGGCCGGATTGATACCTACCATATGACCGCGGTTACTATTGATGAAGCGGTGCGCCGGGTCCTGACAGTCGGCGGTCGTCTGGAGCATATCTCCGGGGTGGATAATTTCTGTTGGCCGAATATTCAGTATGATCCAATCAAGAATCCGGACGGCAAATTTAAGGCCGCCCAACTGGTGCGGGCCAACTGGGCCTTGCGCGATCTCTGTCTGGCCTATGGCATCCCCTTGCTGTCCGGCAAAGACAGCATGTATATCGACGGCCATCTGGCCGGGGCGTATGGCGAAACCCACAAGGTGTCGGGATTGCCGACGCTATTGTTTACCGCGGTCAGCCTGGTCCCGGATGTCCGGCGCTGCCTGACTATGGACCTGAAAACCCCCGGTGACCTGGTCTATCTGGTGGGCGAGACCGAGGACGAACTGGGAGGGTCGGAGCTTTATGAGCTTTGGGGTTACTTGGGGCTCCAGGTGCCGCAGGTGCGTCCGGCAGAGTTCCAGGCTCGCTATCAGGCCCTGGAAAAGGCGATCAACCAGGCCTTACTGGCTTCTATGCACGGGGTTTACCGGGGCGGTCTGGCCGTCCACCTGGCTCTCCAGGCCATGGCGGGCGAGTTGGGACAAGAAGTGGATCTGACTCCGGTGGCCGAGGGGCAAAGCCATCAGGTCGCCTTGTATTCGGAATCGGCTGGCCGCTTGCTGATCAGCGTCGCCCCGGCGGACCGGGAAGCCTTTGAGACCCTGATGTCCGGCCAGCCCCTGACTTTGCTGGGCCAGGTCCGGGCCGATGACCAGTTTGTGGTCCGGCGCCAGGACGAATTACTCATCCAGACCTCGGTCTTGGACCTGAAAGCCAGTTGGCAGAGACGCTTTAGGGGATTAATCTGAAATTTGGGGGCCCAAGTCGTAGGGGTGACCCGCCGGTCGCCCCTACTCTAAAATTACGAAAGTTGAGACAGCCAGGAAGACTTGTCCTGCTAAAAAGTTGTCTTTATGAATAAACCATTGGATCGGTGGGGTTAAATCCTTATGCATGCCGAAATGCTGGTTTTACGCTTTTCAAGAGAAGTGGTAGATCAACCGATTATTTATCGGTTAGTGAAAGATTATGACCTGGAGTTTAACCTGCTCAAGGCCACCATTTACCCCCGGAAAGAGGGGGTTATCGTTATGGAGCTCCGGGGCCACCCGGAAAATTTCCGGAAAGGGGTAAAATACTTAAGAAATGCGGGAGTAGAGGTCCATCGGGTGGCCAGTGAAGTGCGCCGCAATGAGGACCGTTGTTATCAGTGTGGCACCTGCACCGCGGTCTGCCCCACCGGGGCCTTGTCCATTCGCCGACCTGGTATGGAGGTGATCTTTGATCCAGAAAAATGCAGCGCCTGCGAATTGTGTTGCCCGGTCTGCCCGGCTCGGGCCATGGAAGTTAGAATCAATCGGGCCGCGGTGTAAATTTGGGGTCAATATCACTATTTAGAGGTAAATCAGAAAACTTTGGAGTATATCTCAAGTTCCTGGAAAGCATGCGGATCAGGGTCTGGCGGCCGTCTCCCATGCTGATTCCCCAAACCTCACCCTCAACATCTTGTCAGGAAACAATTGACTTTCTTTTCAGCATGCGATAATCTAAAAATACCTTCC
The DNA here is from genome assembly GCA_019309545.1 of Deltaproteobacteria bacterium. Taxonomy (NCBI): domain Bacteria; kingdom Pseudomonadati; phylum Myxococcota; class Myxococcia; species Deltaproteobacteria bacterium. The sequence goes on along the minus strand of JAFDGA010000006.1, from coordinate 36,132 downwards.
CATCAACAGACCTTAAAACGCCAGCACGATAATATGATTATTGCCTGCGAGAAATGCCAGACCAGATTGTCATTGGATGTCCAGCGGAGCAAGGGCCCGGGCGCTCAAGGATATAAATTTTGTTGACAAGGGGGAGTTGTCTAAAGGCTTGAAAGATTAGAGCGGGGTCTGCTTCCTCGTCATCCGGGGGATGGGGAAAACCATGGGACCGAACCGCGGAAATTTATTCTACTCAAGACTGAATTAATCGACGCCAACCAGAAACCGGTGTTGGAGAGCTTTTTTTGGCATCCAGATTTGAGCGCTGCAGGAATTCAGGAGCCGGATGTGGTCAGCGCTTCGTCAATCCTTTGACCGGAATAAACCCTGAAATCTGAGATATGAGGGCCATGAAAAAACTGTTTAGGTTCTTTCGGCGGGATCGAGAGAACCTCAAGGCCATACTCAAGATTTTTTTTCTGTCCCAGAATCTGATGGTGCCGCAGATTCAATGGAACAATACCCGAGACCCGGGGAACGATACTGTGTGTCTGATGATTTATTATTATGCCCGGATACTCTATGAGCTGGCCGAACTTAATGAAAACCGGGTGGCCCGGGAATTGTTGGATTATGTCAGGCGTGTGGCCCGACGGCTCCTGAGTCTGACCGGTCCGGAGCGCCGTTTCCAGATTCCTTTGGGGGAACTAAGGTTGGGACAATCCCTGGACCAACCTGCTGATCGCCTCTATGAAGCAAAGCTCATTAGCCTGGGGAGCGATAGTTACCGGTTGGACTTTCAAGGGGTGATCGGCAAGGAAAAATTTTTTCTTCCGGCCAGTGTCCTAGGTCTGCTGCAGTATTGTATTGACCACTTGGGGGAAGAATACCTGGACCACTTGGCCCAGGGGCTGCAAAGGCTCCATTATTTTTACCGTTATCGGCAGGATTTCTGGGAAGGAGCTGGTCTGTTAAGGGGACCGGCCTTTGCTTTAGGGAAAGAGAGCCTCCCCCCGCCAGGACCTCCGGAAGAACCCAATCCGGTGGAAGAATGATACCGAGCGCCTAAACCTCGCTGACTTTGGCAGCCGCCGATTTGTCATGCAAGCATCCCATCAGGCGGTTCCGGATCTGATCAAACTCTTCGGGGCTGATTACTCCAGAGTCGCGCAGACGGATATAACCCTCCAATTCTCGCCGTAGCTGACCCAACTCATAAGCGGCAGCATCATGACCAGATACCGTAGGTGACTCCACAGTCATTGAAGGCGGTGCTTCCAGGGCCAGAGGTTCGGAACTCGGATAAGGCAAAACATGCGCCGGATAACGATTGCCTTGACACCGGAAGGTGAGCAGCCCGTTTAACAAAGAGACCTCGACATTCTTGCCATCTTTGGCCGCCTCCGCCACAATATCTTTAAACTCAAACCCTTGGGCTGCCATTTTGGCCTTGATCTGACTCCACTTACGAGAGAGCCGCCAGAATCCCAGTGCAATGAGCACAGCCAGACCAGCGATGATCCAGGTGCTGAAGCCCAACACGCCGGTTAGCCAGACCAGAGCCACAATCAGCACAAAAGGGATAGCAATCAGAAACAGCAGGAGGCTGTAAAAGTTCATCATGTTGGAGAATGAACCAATTTTGGGGGCCTCTCCCTTGGTGCTCACCTTTGAAAAGAATTTTCCCATAACAATCCTTGATCAATTAACTCCTTTCAAAATATAAGGTTTATAGCCAGGAATTGCAAATATTTTTAACCTCACCGACTGTTATCGGCGATTCCGAGCAGAGTCCTGACCAGACCGAGATTCAGTTCCCTTTGGCGATCTGCTCGTCTCTGCCAGAAGGGTAAAAGCAAAGTTCCCAAAAGGAAAATCGGATTAATCTTCTCCAGCGGTAAAAAAGCTCCAATAGGCCTTATAGGTCATATACAGATCGCCTTTGGAGGACACTTCAAAGGGGGAGTGCATGGATAACAACGGGGTGCCGCAGTCAATGATATCCATGCCGTGGATGGCCAGAAACTTGGCGATGGTGCCGCCCCCGCCTTCGTCCACCTTTCCCAATTCTCCCGCCTGCCAGACCACGCCCTGGCGGTTGAAGATGCGTCTGATCCAGCCGACGTATTCGGCATGGGCGTCATTAGCCATATATTTGCCGCCGTGGCCGGTGAATTTGGTCAGGCAGACTCCATAGCCCATCCGGGCGGCATTGTTCTTTTCATGGACCTCAGGCCAGTCGGGATCCAAAGCGCCGTTCACGTCAGCCGAGATGGCCCGCGAGGCCATCAGGGCCGGACGCAGGGCCTCCCGCCCCTCACCCTGGCGCAGCAACAATTGAGTAACTAATTCTGCCAGCAGGCAGCTTTTAGCGGAAGTGTTGCCGTCGCTGCCGACCTCTTCTTTGTCCACGAACAGGGCCAGACAGGTATAGGGTGGGTCATTGACCACGAAAATGGCCTCCAGGGCAGCATAGGCACAGGCCCGATCATCTTGGCCGTAGCCGCCGACCAGACTCCGATCCCAGCCCAGATCCCGGGCCCGTCCGGCAGGCACTACTTCCAGTTCCGCACTTACCAGGTCCTCTTCATGCAGGCCATATTTTTCCGAAAGCAGGTGCAAGAGATGAAGTTTAAAACGTTCCTTGGTGTCATCATTGCCATAGGGGAGAGATCCCACCAGAACATTAAGCTTTTCTCCAATAAAGGCCTCATCCACCTTTTTATCCATCTGGACCTTGCGGGCCAAATGGGGCAGCAGATCGCAGACCGTAAACACCGGGTCGGAGTCCTCTTCGCCGACCCTAAGAGTAATGGTGTCGCCGTTTTCTTTGAGGATTACCCCATGCAGGGCCAAGGGGCGGGCCAGCCATTGATATTTTTTGATGCCGCCGTAATAGTGGGTCTTCAAAAAGGTCAGATCCGCTTCTTCATAGATGGGATATTGTTTGAGATCGAGCCGAGGAGAGTCGATATGGGCGGCGATAATGCGCAAGCCGGCGCTCAGGGGCTTGGTTCCCATTACCACCAAGGCCATGGTTTTCCCGCGATAGTTAAGATAAAACCGGGAGCCGGGTTGCTGGTCGGCCAAGTTGACAAATCCCCGTTCCTGGGCCTGACGCTGGATTTCCCCAACCGCCTGGCGCTCGGTCTTGGCCACATCCAAAAAGTTCTTATAGCGCTCGGCGTAAGCTAAAATAGCTGATCGTTCAGCGGCGTCTACCCGATCCCACACCAAACGGGGCTTTACCGCCAGCTTATCACGAAGCTGCTGAATTTCATCTTTAGAAGGGGTTTCCATGCCGTCTTCTCCTTGCTATCCTGCTAAATATGCCTAAGTTTCAGATAAAGCAATAGCTACGTATTAGCCGGACAGATTTCATGTTACTAAAATCACTATCCTTGAAAGATATCATGAAAGGCGAGTCCGGACAAGTCAGGGGGATTTTTTTCTCGGAAAGAGAACCAGCACCTCTGAGAGGCAGGTTAGGCAATCCTGGCTATTAGCCGCCCGGCTTTGAAGTTGCCTTGACTTAAGCATGGAAAAGATATAGATTTAATTTAGCTCCAGCGACGTTATTCAGGTTGACAAGCCATGGGCAGCGATTTAATTTGAACAAGGCGGGCGAGAGTGGCGGAATTTGGCAGACGCGCTGGACTTAGGATCCAGAGGGCAACCGTGGGGGTTCGAGTCCCCCCTCTCGCACCAAGATCGGGAAGGACAGCATCATCGGGACTTTAGACCTGAGTCACTCAGACCAGATGGCTGTAGATTGTAGGTGGGTGGAGATAAGGATACTAAAACTCATACGAATATGGTGCATTCTATGAAAGTGGAAATTGAGGAAATCAGCCCGGTGCAGCGAAAACTCTGGATCGAAGTGCCTTCCGAGGAGGTCGATAAAAACCTTGATCGGGCCTATCGCAATCTGAAGAAAAAAGCCCGGGTGAAAGGCTTCCGGCCAGGCAAGGCGCCCCGCAGTATATTAGAGCGGCTCTTCAAGAAACAGGTAGAAGAGGAAGTCACCCAGGACCTGTTGCGTAATTCTCTGGATGAAGCCTTAAAAGAGGTCAATCTGCACCCCTTAATGCTGCAGATCCCCCAGCAATTACCAGATATAATTCAGGGAGATAACTTTAAATATAGCGTTGAACTGGAGATTACCCCGGAGTTTACGGTAGAAAATTATCTGGGCCTCAAACTAACAGTAGAACCGGTGGAAGTTACGGAGGCCATGATAGACCAACGGTTACGTGAGATTCAAGAACTCAATGCCTGGGTCAAGCCGGTCTCGGAAGCTCGGCCGATCCAAAAAGACGATTTTGTCTTGCTCGATTACGAAGCCTTTCAAGAGGGTAAGCCTATCCCCGGCGGTAGCAACCTGAACTATCACCTGGAGATCGGGGCGGGAAGGTTTAACGTCGATTTCGAACTACAGTTAATCGGTCTGAACCAGGGTGATGAGGCTAATATTCGAGTTGATTTGCCGGAAAATTTTTTTAATCCGGCCTTGGCAGGCAAAACCATAGATTTCACGGTCAAAATTCACGAGATCAAGGAGAAAGAGTTACCGGTCTTGGATGACGACTTTGCCAAAGCTTTGGGAGGCAGTTTCCAAACCCTGGAAGACTTGCGGGAATCGATCAAACAGGATATTATTAATAAAAAGGAACAGCAGCGTCAGGCTGAGTTACGTGATCAAGTGCTTGACCATCTAATCCGCCAGACTGCCTTTGAGGTCCCGCCCTTTCTAATCCGCCAGGAACAGGAATACATCCTGCGGGAGCAGTTAGAAGCCCTCCAGCGTCGTGGTATAAACCTTGCGGGGTTAGATAAGGAAAAAATGTTAGACAAGCTTCGGGACCTGGCCGAGCGCCGGACCCGGTCTGACCTGATTCTGGAAAAAATCGCTGATCAGGAAGGAATCACCGTCAGCAACGCCGAACTGGAAATCGGTTATCAGCAACTGGCCGAGCGGTTGGGGGAAGAGGCGGGGCGCATCAGAGAATTTTATCAGCAACACCAGAGGGTCGAAGAGTTCAGGGGTCGTTTGCGGAAAGATAAAGCGTTGCAACGTCTTATTGAGCACGCGGAAATAGTTGCCCCTCTGGCCGCCACCGAAACAGCCCAGGAGGGGACTTGAGATGCCGTTAATACCCATTGTCGTAGAGCAGAGCAGCCGGGGGGAAAGAGCCTACGACATCTATTCCCGACTACTGAAGGATCGCATTATCTTTTTAGGTTCAACGATCAATGATGACATTGCCAATCTGATTATCGCCCAATTGCTCTTTTTGGAATCGGAGGACCCGGACAAAGATATTCACTTTTACATCAATTCACCGGGAGGCTTGGTGACCTCGGGCCTGGCTTTGTATGACACCATGCAGTATATCAAACCACAGGTGTCGACCCTATGCATGGGTCAGGCAGCCAGCATGGCAGCCCTGTTGTTGGCCGCGGGCGCGCCGGGAAAACGTTTTGCCCTGCCCCACGCCCGTATTCTGATCCATCAGCCGCTGGGGGGGTTCCAGGGTCAAGCCACTGACGTTGATATCCAGGCCCGGGAGATCTTGAGGTTGCGCCAGGAGCTTAACGAGATTCTGGCTCGGCATACCGGTCAATCCTTGGAAAATATTAACCGTGACACCGAACGGGATTTCTATATGTCGGGATTGCAGGCCAAAGATTATGGCCTGGTGGACGAAGTGATCAGTTCACGCCCGATGGAACTGGCAACCCAAGCGGCCTGACCCAAATATGTTCCGGCCGCCCTTAAGAAAAGCTGGAAAAAACCGATAAATTGGTAAACCCTGAGGATATATCCAGCTTGCCAGGATGGGAAACCATCTTGAGCAGATTAATAAAAAATTAAAGCACCGAAGCTACCGCCAGGCGGTTAGCACCCAGGTTCGGGGAGGTAAATGTGATGACTAAACGCGGCAACGATAAATCCTCCGATCTCTTCTGTTCTTTCTGTGGGAAAAGTCAGAGTGAGGTGAAAAAGCTTATCGCCGGCCCCAGCGTTTATATCTGTGATGAATGTATTGAATTGTGCAATGACATCATTGCCGAGGAGTACGAAAAAGAAGAGGCTAAAGGCGCCCGGCTGTCAATACCGGAACCAGCGGATATAAAGAAAGAAATCGACGAATATGTCATTGGTCAGGAACGGGCCAAAAAGATTCTGTCAGTAGCGGTTTATAACCATTACAAACGGATCAACTCTCGGGTCGACATGGACGGCGTGGAACTGCAGAAGAGCAATATCCTGTTGATTGGCCCCACCGGTTCGGGAAAGACTCTGTTAGCCCAAACCCTGGCCAAGATTCTCAATGTGCCGTTTACCATTGCTGACGCCACTACCTTAACCGAAGCAGGCTATGTGGGGGAGGATGTCGAAAACATTATCCTCAATCTCCTGCAGGGAGCTGATTACGATGTGGAAAAGGCCTGTCGGGGCATCGTCTATATCGATGAAATTGACAAGATCGCCCGCAAAACTGACAGCCCCTCTATCACCCGGGATGTCTCCGGAGAAGGCGTGCAACAGGCCCTGCTCAAGATCATCGAAGGGACCATGGCCTCGGTGCCGCCCAAAGGTGGTCGGAAACATCCCCAGCAGGAATTCGTCAAAATCGATACCACCAATATTCTCTTCATCTGTGGCGGGGCGTTTAACGGCCTGGAAGATATTATCAACGCCCGGATCGGTCGCAAGACCATGGGTTTTGTGGCCCCGGTGGAGAGTCAGATCAATCGCAAACTGGGTCAGACCCTGGCTCAGGTGCAGCCTTACGATCTGTTGAAGTTTGGTCTGATTCCGGAATTTGTTGGCCGCTTACCAGTGATTGCCAGCCTGGAAGAACTGGATGAAGAGGCCTTAATGCGCATCCTCAAGGAACCTCGCAATGCCCTGGTCAAACAGTACCAGAAACTCCTGGAGATGGAGCATGTGACGGTGCGGTTTACCGATGGTGCCTTGGCGGCAGTGGCGCGCGAGGCCCTGAAGCGTAAATCCGGAGCCCGGGGACTACGGGCCATCCTGGAACAGGCCATGCTGGATGTGATGTACGAAATCCCCTCGCTCAAGAATGTGCGGGAGTGTCTGATCAACGAAGACGTTATCTTAAAACACGAATCGCCGATCCTAATCTTTGAACCTCAGGCCGAGATTGCTTAACAATCTAAAAGGATCAGGAAAATTATGATATTTAAACTAAACCGACCGAAACTAACATCCGATGGTAAAGGCAGGCTCTACAATACCGTCCCCTTGCTACCTTTACGGGATATCGTGGTTTTTCCCTATATGGTGGTACCACTGTTTATTGGTCGGGAACGTTCCATCCAGGCTCTAGAGAATGCTATGAGCCAGGATAGTCCAGTTCTTTTGGTTACCCAAAAAGACGCCAGCAAGGATGATCCTGGCGAATCCGATATCTATCGCTTCGGCGCGGTGGGGCAGGTATTACAGCTTCTACGCCTGCCGGATGGGACCGTCAAGGCCCTGATCGAGGGCAAAGGGCGGGCTATTATCCGGCAATATCTGGCCAATCCCAACTTCTTCTTGGTAGAAATCGAAGAAATTATCGAGCCCTACGAATATTCGGTGGAAGCCGAGGCGCTGGTCCGGACTTCAATCGATGCCTTTGAGAAGTATGCCAAGTTAAATAAGAAGATTCCTCAGGAGGTCCTGCAGGCAGTCAGCTCGGTTGAAGAGCCCGGCCGACTGGCCGATAATCTGGCGGCCCATCTGACCATAAAAATTGATGAAAAACAGCAACTGTTGGAAATCATCAACCCGGTTAAACGGCTGGATAAGGTCCTGAACTTGATGCAACGGGAAATCAAGGTCTTACAGATCGAAGGTCGGATCAAGAACCGGGTTAAAAAACAGATGGAGAAGACCCAGAAGGAATACTATCTGAATGAGCAAATGCGCGCCATTCAGAAGGAAATGGGCGAAAAAGACGATTTCCGTAGTGAAATCCAGGCTCTCGAAAAAAAGATCAAGAAGAAACGCATGAGCGCCGAGGCCATGACCAAGGTTCGCCAGGAGTTGAAGAAACTCAAGCTCATGAGTCCCATGTCGGCCGAGGCGACCGTAGTGCGCAATTACATTGACTGGCTGATTTCATTGCCCTGGCACGAACGCACCAAGGATAAGCTTGACATTGTCAACGCCGAGCAAATCCTCGATGAAGACCATTACGGCCTGGAAAAACCCAAAGAGCGCATCCTGGAACACCTGGCGGTCCAGAGTCTGGTCAAAAAAATGAAAGGACCGATCCTTTGCCTGGTAGGGCCTCCCGGCGTGGGGAAAACCTCCCTGGCCAAGTCAGTGGCTCGGGCCCTAGGCCGCAATTTCGTCCGTCTGTCCCTGGGAGGCGTTCGGGATGAGGCAGAAATCCGGGGACACCGCCGTACTTATATCGGTGCTTTGCCGGGTAAGATTATCCAATCGCTCCGCAAAGCCAAGACCAACAACCCGGTCTTTTGTCTGGACGAAGTGGATAAGATGAGCACTGATTTTCGCGGCGATCCTTCGGCAGCCCTGTTGGAAGTGCTGGATCCAGAGCAGAATTTCGCCTTTAATGACCACTATCTGGATGTTGATTACGATCTTTCCGAAGTGATGTTTATCACTACCGCCAACAATCTGTATTCCATCCCGCTGCCGCTGCAGGACCGGATGGAAATTATCCGCCTGCCGGGCTATACAGAGGTTGAGAAGCTCCATATAGCGCAGCAGTTTCTGGTTCCCAAACAGCGGCAGGCCAATGGCTTGGAAGCAGATAATATTGAATTTTCGGAAAATGCCATCTTAACCATTATTCGCCATTATACTCGTGAAGCCGGGGTCCGGAATCTGGAACGGGAGATCGCCTCCATCTGCCGAAAAGTGGCCCGGGAAGTGGCCAAGGAAGGCAGAGAACATAAAGTCAAGGTTTCCAGCCAGAACATCCCCAAGTATCTGGGGGTGCCCAAGTTCCGCTTTGGTCGCACTGAGGAACACGATGAAGTCGGCCTTACCACCGGACTGGCCTGGACTGAATTCGGAGGCGAACTGCTCCAGACCGAGGCAGTGATTCTTCCCGGGCGGGGCAAACTAATCATCACCGGCAAGCTGGGGGAAGTGATGCAGGAATCGGCCCAGGCCGCCCTGAGTTATGTCCGCTCCCGGTCGGAACAACTGGGCCTGGGTCGCGATTTTTACCGCAAAATCGACATCCATGTGCACGTTCCAGAAGGGGCCATCCCTAAAGATGGGCCGTCAGCCGGGATTACCATTGCCACCAGCATCGTCTCGGCCCTGCTCAAGGTTCCGGTGCGGCGGGATGTGGCCATGACCGGAGAGATCACCCTCAGAGGACGGGTGCTGCCCATAGGCGGTTTGAAAGAAAAGATCATTGCCGCGCACCGGGGCCAGATCAAAACCGTACTGATCTCCAAGGATAACGAGAAGGACATTAAAGAGATCCCGGCCCGAATTTTGAAAGCAGTGGAACTGGTTACCGTCGAACATATGGATGAGGTGCTGAGACAGGCTCTGGCGCTCGAGGATCCCGATAGTCTATTTCGCGCTCAACCTTCAGCCCTGTCCGATAAGCCGGTCTTCTTGCCGGTTGGCGAGGTTCCGGCTGATCATGAGATTCGGGCCCATTGAGGAATTTCCCTTGACAGGGGGTAAATATATCGGGTACATTTCAATTCTTTAACCGGATATCAGGGCGGATAGCTCAGAAGGGAGAGCATCGGCCTTACAAGCCGGGGGTCACAGGTTCGAATCCTGTTCCGCCTACCACGAACGTCACAGAGGTGCTGATTATCTGGCAACCTGAAGGGGGCGTAGTTCAGATTGGATAGAACGCCGGCCTGTCACGCCGGAGGTCGCGAGTTCAAGTCTCGTCGTCCCCGCCAAAGAAATACAAGGACTTAGAACAATTTCTAAGTCCTTTTTTGTTAGCTTAAATTGGCTTTTCCAACCCTATTTACAACCTAAATCATAATTAAACCCCTCAGAGGGCTACGTCACTAAATACCTTTATTCCCTTACTGACAGGTCAGAATAAATAATTCCAGAATCTCTAATTTCTCCCAAGGTTTCTACGTAGATGTTCAATACCATTACCTATGATAAGCCCTTGAATTCTGATTGGATACTGGTGCAAAAAACTCCGGTAGCCCTCTACTCAAAGCCTGATGAGGCCATAAATGAAAAACTACTCCATCAACCCAGAAGTCGAAAACTCCTAACAGGCTGTTGAAAAACTCGTTACTCGAGAGCGCCAAAAAGTGTGGTCATTAAAGCCTAAAAACTGTTATATATAAGGACAACAATACCTTGTCCGGAGGCGGCGACCAGGCCCGGTGACGTTGTCCACCAGCAAACGATATTCAGCGATCTTTGCCCTGAAGCTCGAGTGCCCCAGGACCATCGGCTGCGGCCGATTCGGAACATGGTGAATCAAGCCCTGGCCGAACCGCTGTCGGACGAGCATTTCACCGGGACAGCACCGTGATGGCGGCCTGGGCTTCCCTGAAGAGTTTCCGCTGAAAGGATACTCCGCCTCCCCCTGCCGGCGGCGGTCGCAACCCGGAAGTGGATTTTCATGGGGAACGGCGATTGAACCAGACCCATGCCGCCACCACCGACCCGGGGGCACGGCTGTTCCGCCAGGCAAAGGCAAAGATGCCAAGCTCTGCTTCCTGGGGCAGGTGTTGATGGAGAACCGCCACGGCCTGATCATCACTCCCCGCCTTACGGTGGCTACGGGCACTGCCGACCGGGAGGCGGCCGCGGTTTGTCCTTGAACCAAAACAGACGCCGGGAATGCGGTAATTCTCCCGGCAATCGGAAACCGAGGGGAAACGCGGCCAAGATTTATCCGGGAATTTGATCGTCATCAGGGTACCGAAATTGTCCTCTGATGGGAGATACAACTTAAAGGCTTTGCCTTTCCCCACCTCTCCCTCCAGCCTCTCGGTTTGCTAAAATTGCTGATTATTGCTCATCGAAACGTTCGTCAAAGATTTTCATGGCGCAGAACCGACCGCACATGGTGCACTGGTCTTCGCGGGCCTGGCTGATTTCCCGGTAGCGCCGGGCTTTTTCAGGATCGATGGCCAGATCGATCTGAGTCTGCCAATCCAAAGCCCGCCGGGCTTGGGACATCTTGAGATCCCAATCGGCGGCACCGGGAATGCCGTTGGCGATGTCCGCGGCATGGGCGGCGATGCGAGAAGCGATCACCCCGTCAACCACGTCCTCCACCTCAGGCAGTTTCAAATGTTCAGCGGGAGTGACATAACAGAGAAATGAAGCCCCCAGGCTAGCAGCCAGAGCTCCGCCGATAGCTCCGGCGATGTGATCGTATCCCGCGGCAATATCGGTGACCAGTGGCCCCAGGACATAAAAGGGGGCGCCTTGGCAATATTTCTGCTGCAGTCGCATATTCTTTTTGATCACTGACATGGGCAAATGGCCCGGTCCTTCCACAATTACCTGCACGCCCTGAGCCCAGGCCCGGCGGGTCAACCCGCCCTGAATCTTTAGCTCATGCAATTGGGCCCGATCGGTGGCATCAGCCAGACAGCCGGGCCGCAGACCATCCCCCAGACTCAAGGTAACGTCGTACTGCCGGGCGATCTTTAGCAGCTCATCATAATACTCGTAGAGTGGATTTTCCTGCCGGTGCCGCCGCATCCAGGCCACCAGAAAGGCCCCGCCCCGCGATACCACCCCGGTGACCCGGGACTTCAGAAGCGGCAAGGCCCGGCGGGTAACCCCGCAATGGACGGTGACAAAATCAACTCCCTGTCGGGCATGGAGGCGCACCGCTTCGATGATCTGTTCGGCGGTAACCTCTTCCAGGCTCTTGGCCTCCGCCATCACCTGATAAATGGGCACGGTCCCAAAGGGAAGGGGACAATGGGCCAGCAAGGTGGTCCGGATTTTGTTGAGATTGCCGCCGGTAGACAGATCCATCACCGTATGCGCCCCACACCGGATGGCGGCCGCCAGTTTTTTTAGCTCCTTTTTCAGACTGGCATCGGGGGGGGAGGTGCCGATGTTGGCGTTGACCTTGACCCGCACCCCGGTGCCGATAGCAATAGGATCAAGATTATGATGCTCTTGGTTGGCCGGTACTGCCAGGGAACCCTGTGCCAGACCGGCGCGAATGAATTCGGGGTCGCAACCCTCTTTCCGGGCGGCGGCCTCCATGACGGGGGTAATCTGGCCAGCTAAGGCTGCTTGACGTTGAGTCATTACTTACTCCTGAGGTTAAACCAGGCAATGGAATTGAAAAATAATAAATTTTTTATAATTTTATCAAAAGCTGGCCAAGAAAAAAAGTTAAGGGGGGGGTCTGAGTAGTAGGAGGGACCGATTCTTTAAGTCTATATTTTTGCCCGCCGTCCGAGCTGAAGCCGGGCCTGGAGCCCTCGGTCGCCCTACGGTTCCCAAAAAAGAAAACTTTGCATTTCCGTGTGATTCTGTTATTCATAACAATAAAGGTTGGTTTTCCAAATAAAGCTTACATCAAGAGGCTCACCTTGTTTATCTTTACCAAGATTGCCGAAAATCGCATCCGGGAGGCCATGGCCGAAGGCGCTTTTGATAATTTACCCGGGAAAGGTCAGCCCCTCAAACTAGAAGATGAAAGTCACATCCCGCCGGAGTTGCGCCTGGCCTACAAGATTCTCAAAATGGCTGACTGTCTGCCTCCTGAGGTGGAACTGAAAAAAGATATTCTACGCATGCAAGATCTGGTAGCCAATCTTCCCGACGAAGCCGAGAAACTGAAGCAGATGCGGCGGTTGAACTTCTATGTGATGAAGCTCAACATGATGCGGAAGGTTTCGCCGCGGTTGCAGGAACATGAGGAATATACCGCCAAGATTCTTGATCGCCTGGGCTCAGGCCGGGACAAAGCTTAAGGGCTCTCAACCTGTGACCGGGTCTGAGGGCATTTTTGACTTTGATCCGCCGCCTCGACATCCATGAAAGTCGATTCCCTGCTTTGGAACAGGCTGTTGCCCTCCTTGGGAGTGCTGTTGCTGCGAGGAATTTATCAATCTTGCCGTCAGACCACCCAGGGTGAGGAACAAGAAGCCCAACTACTGGCCCAAGGCACGCCGATTTTATATACTGTCTGGCATTGTCAGCTCAGTTATCTCCTCTATTATTTCCGCCATCGGCAGGGGGTTGTGATGGCCAGCCCCTCCCGGGATGGCAAGCTGATCGCTCGGGTGGCCCAGGGGTTAGGTTTTATCGTCTGCCAGGGGTCCCGACACAAGGGCGGGCTTTCGGCTTTAAACATTATGGCGGATTATATTCGGCGAGGTCATATTGCGGGCCTGGTCGCCGATGGCTCCCGAGGTCCGGCCCGGGTGGCGCAAAAGGGCCCATTGGTGCTGGCCCGGGAAACCCAGGTGCCGATCCTGCCCTTGGCGGTGGCCAGCCGCAGGAAGATCATTTTCAACAGTTGGGATCGTTTTGAATTAACCCTGCCCTTCAGTGAGGTAACCCTGTTATTCGGAGCCCCTCTGTATATCCCCCCTTATGACCGGGGGCGTCGGTTGGAATACTGGCGTCAGGAACTGGAAGCCCGCCTTAATTATCTCTTCCTGAAAAGTCATCAGCAATATCAGCCAATTTAAAAAACTAACAGCGAAAAAAATATCTCCAATCCCATATTTATAGTTTGCCTTTTGCCCTGGAACTGGATATAAATTTACTCAGGTTAAGGAGATTCTAAGAGGAATGCGATGCGTTTGGAAGACTTGGACAGCAATACCGTGCGCAGTTTGGGCACACCAGAGAATATAGAGCGGGCGCAAGAATTGGTTGAAAAAAACCAGGTGCGTTATCGTTATCGCTTGCCCGATCGACTGCAGGCAGGAATTTTGGATAACAATGTCTTTCGGGTGGAAGTCCTGATCGAAGACAATCAGCTGAAATATAACTATCCCTATCCCTGGGAAGGAGAGTCCTGGTCCCCCTATGCGTTGGCGGTGCTCTGGGCCTGGGTTAGTGATCCGGATAGCTTTTTACAGCGTAACACCCTCAAGGAAAGATTAAAGCAATACTCCAAAAATGAATTGGTTCGGATAATCCTGGAACTGGCCGATAGAGTCCTGGAAGTTAGAGAGATTTTGAAACAAGAAAACCCGGAATTGGAAGATATTCTGGAAAGCATCGATCAGATTATGGCAGAAATCAGTGAATCTGAAACCCCAGCTTTGGCAAAAGTTGAGGATAAGCTGCGTCGGGTCCAGATCCATGCCGATCGTCTATCCCAAAGCGGCCGCCTGTCCGAAGCCCGGGCCATCTATTTTTACATTTTGGACAATATTCTCGGTCTGGAAGAAGATCGAGGCCAGGTTGATTTATTATCGGCGGAGCTGAAACAAGAACTCTATGAGGAGTATTGTCAGCTTATCCACGAAGATCGCCACCTCGACCGCCAGTTAGTGCAGCAAGAGATCGAACAACTGGAAAGCCGTCCACTCGCGGCCCAAAGCTCTTTGGATTTCACTGAGATCAAAAAAGCCATCTCAGAGCGGCATTAAACAAGGGGCAGGATATCATACGCCATAAATATGCATAAGTACCCCGCGGTTCTGTTCAGCATAAACACAAAGGGAAATTGCATATAAAAATAAGGTCAGCAACATTATCGCCTTAGGTCCAGCAGCAATCTCGGCCTTGAACTTCTCCCCTGAGAATTTTAATCTATTTCAGGTAGGCCAGCTCCGCAGGGAGAGGGATACCTTTACCCATGGTGTCCTCTCCGTAATTAATGCTGGCCAGAATTTGAATATCGGCCAGAGCGCGGGCGTCGCCGATGAAGGTAACCTGAGGCCGGTTTTCCCGGTATACCTTGCCCCCGGCCCACTGTAGCTCTAGAATTGAGCTGGCATCAAACCGATCTTCCCCCACTACCATTTCTACCTGACCGCCATAATGTTGGACGATTTTAGCTACCAACATGCAGGGGCGGCTATGAAAGCCCAGTTTGACTGGAACCCCCACGGTAATTTCGGCGCGCTGGATATAATGGTTGAGCAGATCTTGAGATAAGGGCTTTCCTTTGGCTAAATATTCATTGCAATAAAAAATCGCATAATTTACAATGGCATCCAGCAGGCTCTCGGGATCAACCAATTCTCTAATCAGGCTCTGGACTTGGCAGTAAAAATTTCTGTGACCGACATCATAGATATGTCGTTCATAAAAATGGGAGAGACGACCGCCCAGTTCCAACAAGTGCAGAGAAATGGAGATATGATCCCGCAAGCATTTAAGGCGATGGCTTCCCGGTCCCCGGGTATGACGACCAACATAGGTATCATAGGACGATTGCAAGTTATGGATAGCCATTTCATATTTGCGCAGCACCTCTTCGTTGGCTTTAAGGGGAATGATCGAACTTAATTCATCTGGGGAGAACTGTTTGTAAAATCCCAGTGCTTCGAATTCCTTGCAGATATTTAAGTAAGCAGTGGTAATCCGGACAATATTCTTTTTTTCTTCCAGCAGATCCTGATCAGCAATATCAGACTCCAGCAGCTGGTCAGAAGAAAGATTGGAGAACCGCTCGCGCTTGAGAGCAAAAGGAGGGATATTTAAGCCCAGATGCTGCGCTTCTTCCAACAGCCGTTGACAGAGTTGGTTAAGGCTGGTGAATAAAAATTTATGAACCTTATCACTGGCAGCTAGGAAATAATCATCCTGCCCGATCTCATAAAACTCCATACGGCTGGTAATATGTTTCATGGTGAACGAAGCTGACGAAAAATTTAGCACTGATGCCACCAGCTCGCGGTAGGTATACCAGCTCAAGTTATTTTTGGCCCCGTGGTAGTCCAGCAAATCTTCTACCAATTTTGAGGCATAGATCAGCCGGGCGTAAAGCCGTTCCGTGTCACGTTCCTGATCAAGGGAATCGTGGACAAAAAACTGGCACAGCTCTAAAAGTTCATCGGAGAAGTTGTTGACCAGCTTGAGAAAGACTTTAAAGGGTATGATCTCAAACTTTGAGCTCATCCAACCTGACCTCTTAATCGATGTTAAAACAAAACCAAAGGCGAAAACCTGATATTAGTTTAACAAACCATGGCGGTGGTTTAAAGCACTAAACCCGGACGGGCTGGGAATTGGCCCGAAGATGGCTGCCGGCCCCCCGGCCCTCCCCTCAAATTAACCTTTTAAATGCTCGGATTAATATCATGATCTCCCTGGGGGAGCAATTTTCTTTTGGCCCGGAGCTGGATCGTCTTAAAAAGCTAAGCCAGTTTCAGTAAATAAACATGAGATTTGGAGGAATGGCATTGAAGATTCGCAAAACCGTGGGATTCCGGCGGGTGGTAGTAACCGGACTCGGCCTCGTCTCTCCTTTAGGCAATGAAGTGCCTACCACCTGGAAGCGATTACTGGCCGGCGAATCCGGGGTCACGCAGGTTACCCGGTTCGGGGAAGATCTGGAGGAATTTTCCCAGCGCTTCAAGGCTCCCAAGGATTTCCCCCTGATCGCCGGGGAAGTAAAGAACTTTGACCTGAAAGAGTTGATGACGGCTCGCAAACAGAACCTGGATAAAGAAGACTTGAAGCTGCTCAAATACACCGACCGGTTTGCCCAATACGCCCTGGCCGCCAGCCTGGAGGCGATTAATGACAGCGGCCTCGATCTGGAAGCTGAAGACCCCAACCGGGTCGGGATCATTATCGCCAGCGGCATGGGCGGGGTCAGCAGCTGGGAAGAACAGCATGAGAAATTGCTGTACGAGGGCGTAAAGAAAATATCGCCGTTTCTGGTGCCCAGACTGTTGCCTAACCTGGCTGCCGGCAATGTCTCGATCAGTTTCCGGGCCAAGGGTCCCAACGCGGCCCTTTCCACTGCCTGTGCCGCCGGTGCCCATGCCATCGGCGCCGCCTTCCGGTCCATCCAGTTGGGGGAAGCCGAACTGATGGCCAGCGGTGGGGCCGAGGCCGCCATCACCCCGCTCACCATGACCGGCTTTTATCGCATGGGGGCTCTGGCCACCGGCTTTAATGACCGGCCGGCCCAGGCCAGTCGTCCTTTTGATCAGGAGCACCGGGGTTTTGTCATGGCCGATGGGGCTGGTATCCTGATCCTGGAGGAGCTCGAACATGCCCGGCAGCGGGGAGCAAAAATCTATGCCGAAATCATCGGCTTCGGGATGACCGGCGATGCCCGGCACATCACCGATCCTGACCTGGAAGGAGCCATCCGCTGCATGGAGGTGGCCCTGAAAGATGCCGGTATCAGCGCCCAGGAAGTGGCTTATATCAATCCCCACGCCACATCTACCCCGGTGGGAGACCGCAACGAGGCCCAGGCCATCAAGCTGTTGACCCGTAATTCCTCGCCGGGCCCGCTGGTCAGCGCCACCAAATCCATGACCGGCCACCTGTTGGGCGCAGCCGGAGCGGTGGAAGCGATCTTTACCATACTGAGCCTTAAACAAGGTCGGGTGCCGCCGACCATTAACCTGGAAGTGGTGGATCCCGAGTGTGACGGCCTCAATTTTGTCAAAAACCAAGCCCGCGCCGTATCCCTGCGCTATGCCCTGTCCAATTCCTTCGGCTTCGGTGGGACCAACGCCACTCTGGTGTTCCAGCGCTATGAAGCGTAAGAAAGCGGTGAGCGTTGTGGTTGGAGAAAAAATTTTCTCTGGTCTTGGGCTTACCCCGAGATGAGATTTAGGCGAGGGTCTAGCTGGTTGGCATTGCCCAAACCAGCCAGCGGCTGATTTGGGCAATTTTTGGAAAGCCAAGCAGATTTAATTATTATCAAGACGCCTTTCCTTTACCTGAATATTACCGTTAGGCCAATCGAATAATTCCAGGTCAGGCCAACACATGCACTGGCACGGGTTTGCTGCAAATGGGAAAGCGCTCACCTGATCCGGATCAGATCCGGCTCCCTGGCCATTATCCGCCACTTGCCAGACGATCACTTTGCCCACTAGCTTGGGGTTTTTGGCTCTGATAATGGTCCCCCCAATCCAGGCCTCATTTCCTTCCACCCGTAGACATTGGACTTTGACATGAAACCTACCGCAATTGGGGTTTCCGTGGATGTTGAACTGGGCCTGACCCTTGACATTGCCGTCCTTATCTTTTTGGGCGGTGAAGGCCAGGGACGTTTTACCATAAATGGGTATATTGATACTATTAGTCCCACCGCCGGTGGCTTTTTCAACCCAGGGACCCGCCGACGCTACCGCAACTCCCAACGCCACCAGCGCCAACGCCATTAGTAAGATCAGAACATTTTTTTTCATCTCGACTCACCTTTCGCTTTTGCCATACTAACCGGTTAAGTTATATTTTCCCTTCTTGCTCTGGCTGATACTATCCTTTTTCCCAGGCACCCCGGGTTAAGACATGGTCTGCCGCAGTCCAAAACTGGGCAGATCCAGGCACGGGGGTATTACCTATTAATATTAAGTTAAAATAAACCTCTCTCTCTAATAATTAAGCAAGAAAAGTGCCAAACTAAATTCTTGCTATGTTAATGATATTATTAGCTATTAATTTAGACTTATAAGTGCATTTTAAGCAAATTAAACATATGTTAAGAAAATAAAACATTAAAAGCAAACAAAGTATTCGTTCGGTATTAAGCTTCATTCGGCCGATCAGCTTTTTGGTCAAGCTCTCTAAGCTTCTGCTCCCTTGGATTTATTGAACCGTGGTAAGGCTGGTAGCTGATTGAGGATTAGATTATTTGGGACCGGCCCGGGCCAAAGAAAGTTACCACACGGTGAAGGTGGCGCTCTTTTGGGCCATGCCGTAACCGGTGGTGACTTTGACCACCAGGGTATAGGTTCCCGGCTCGGCCTGAGGGGGAAGATTGATATCCACCTGATTTTCCCAGGTGCCGTTGGGGGTGCGGGTCTCGGTTACCTTGGTCTGACCCACGCTTTGCCCCTGGTAGCGCACCGCCCGGCTGATAGTTACCGGAATAGCCAGCTTCTCGGGGGTAAGGATGGTATACGAAGTGGTAAGAGTGATGGAGTCGCCGGGCTTCACCCACTTTGGCCTGATCTCGACCTCCTCCAGGCGCACCACACAGCCGCCGGTAGGACAATAATTATATTTAGCCACCGCGTCTTCCCGCGACAGTTTGATCTGTTCCTGATAGCGTCCCCATAACAGGTTGCTTAACCCCTTGACTCCACTCTGTTTGGGTTCACAAGCACTTATTAAGATGATTACCAGACCCAGACCGATCAGAGATCTCTGCAAGTTGCTTCGCATGGCCTTATCCTCCCCTCTTCAGGTTTTCAGGTTGTTTAAATATAACCCAAGTTAGCCGGTCTGCAACTTTTATAAAAACTGTCATTTAATAATCGTATAACCTTGCGTGGGAAGGAACCGGGCCATCTTGCCAAGCCACCAGTATAAGTGTATTATTTATTTATATAGTCTGGGCCAATGCTCCCTGGCGTGAGGACTTGAGGTTCAAATAAATTTGGAGCTAATTATTGATGGCTGGGTCTAAGTTTCGCTTATATTTAAATATTCGGCAGAAGGTGATTGTTGGCCTGACGACCGGCATGTTAGCCATCGGCTTCATCGCCCTGATCTCCTATCATTATTTACAAGTAATTGAATTAAAACAGCATTTTGTGGAAAAGGCAGACGACTTCAGTAATATTGCTCTGGAAATCCGCAGGTATGAAAAAAATTATCTCCTGTATGGTTCGCCGGATGATCTGAAGGAAAATCAACGCTATATCCAATTAGGTTTAGAAATTCTTGATAAAATCGGACCAGAGTTACGTGGTTTGTCAGGCGCGCCTCGGCTTCATATAATTCAGCAAGGACTCCTGGATTATAAACAACTAATGGATCAGATTTCTAACAACGAAATAGCCAGGGGCAATCCAAGCTATGAGCTATTAGAAGAAAAATTACGGGAAAAAGGCAAGGAACTCGTAAACATTTCTAAACAGTTGGTCACCTTCGAACGCCAAAAGATTCTGGAGATCATTAGGCAATTAAAAGGTCAGCTCTTGGTCTCCATCGGGGTATTCCTCGGCTTGGGGGTGTTTTTAGTGATTGTGGTCAGCCGCAAGATCATCCGCCCGCTGGCCACCATTGAAAAAACGACCGAGCGCATCGCCCAGGGAAATTATAAGCCACTGCCGGTGTTAAATACGCGGGATGAGACCCAGCGGGTCGTAGAGGCCTTCAACCGCATGGTGCAAGAACTGGAAAAGCGGCAGGATCAGTTGGTGCAGTCCAAAAAAATGTCTTCTCTGGGCGTGTTGACCTCTGGGGTGGCTCATCAGCTAAACAACCCTTTGAATAATATTTCTACCTCCTGCCAGATACTCTTAGAGGAATTAAACCAGGGTAATATTGAATTCTTTAGAAAAATGCTGACCAATGTTGAACAAGAAGTCAATCGGGCCCGGGATATAGTCAGAGGACTACTGGATTTCTCCCGGGTCCGGGAATTTGCCCTCAAACCTACGCCACTCCATGAAGTAGTAGAGCGTTCCATCAGACTGGTTTCCAGTCAGGTGCCGACCGGGATTGAGATTGTGGATGAGGTTCCTCCGGATCTGATCCTTATTTTAGATGCCCAACAGATGCAGGAGGTTTTTCTCAATTTAATTATGAACGCCATCCAGGCCATCGACCAACTGCCCGGGGAAATCAAGATAGCGGCTCAGCTCGATCCAGCCACCCAAGAGGGCGTGATCACCGTGGAGGACACGGGGAAAGGTATTCCCAAGGAGACCAGGGAACGGATATTTGATCCGTTTTTTACCACTAAAGAGGTTGGTTCGGGGACTGGTTTGGGGCTGTCTATTGTTTACGGCATCATCGAAAAACACCACGGCACCGTCGCCGTGGAAAGCAAAGTGGGGGAGGGCACCCGATTTATTATTCGGGTACCCTGTTTTACGGAGATAGCGGAAGGGAGAGAATCCAGCGATGCGGCCAGCGCGAATTATGATCGTTGATGATGAAAAAATCGCCAGAGAAAATCTGGATTATGTTCTGAGTAAGGAAGGGTATGACACTGTCGCGGTAGAAAGCGGCGTTCGGGCTCTCCAGGAACTGGAAAAATCCGAGTTTGACCTGGTCCTGACTGATCTGCGTATGCAGCAAGTGGACGGCATGGAGGTTTTGGAGCGTACCAAAGAACTCTATCCGGATACCGAAGTGGTGATGATTACCGGCTATGCCACGGTTGGCACTGCGGTGGAAGCCATGCAGAAAGGAGCTTATCACTATCTCCCCAAACCTCATAAGATTGATGAACTGCGCATCCTGGTACGCAAGGCCCTGGAAAAAAGATGGCTCCGGCAGGAAGTCAGCGAATTACGGCGGCAGGTAAAAACTCAGGAAGGGCTGCCGCAGTTGATTGGCAAAACCCCCAAAATCGAAGAGTTACGCAAGACCATCGAACAGATTGCCCCGACCGATTGCACCGTGCTCATTCTGGGAGAAACCGGCACTGGCAAAGAGCTGGTGGCCAAAGCCATTCATCAGTTGAGTCCCAGGGCCGAAAAACGCTTCCTGGCCTTGAACTGCGGTTCGTTTAGTGAAGAACTACTGGCCAATGAACTCTTTGGCCATGAGAAGGAAGCCTTCACCGGGGCCCGGGGAATTAAAAGAGGCTTATTGGAAGTAGCCTCGGGAGGCACGGTGCTCCTGGATGAGATCGGTGATATGCCTCTGGCCATGCAGGTTAAGCTGCTCCGCGTCCTCCAGGAAAAGAACCTGATGCGGGTCGGGGGGACTGCTGAGATTCCAGTGGATATCCGCATCCTGGCCGCTACCAATAAAGACTTGAAACGAGAGGTGGAACACAACCGCTTCCGGCAGGACCTTTATTACCGACTTAATGTTATTACCTTAGAACTACCGCCTCTGGGGGCCCGGAAAGATGACATCCCGCTGTTGAGCTATAATTTTTTAAAAAAGTTTTCTCAGACCCAAGGCAAAGATATTAGAGGAATTTCTGACGAAGTAATGGATATTCTGATGAACTATGAATTCCCCGGCAACATCCGGGAACTGGAGAATATCATCGAACGAGCGGTGACCCTTTGCAATGGCTCGACTATTGAAGTGCAGCATCTCTCGGCCGACTTGCAGCAACAGGGCTTTCAACTGCAGCGTCGCCAGAAGCGGGAATTTCAGACCCTGGAAGAAAATGAGAAAGATTATATTCTTTGGGTCTTGAATCAGATGGACGGCAATAAAACCCGGACCTCAGAGGTCTTAGGGATTGATCGGGTCTCCCTGTGGCGGAAACTGAAGCGGTACGGCATAGAGGCTTGAGGACCTTATTCATGCGGGTAGCAGCACCAGATCAATGATTGGCGGTATTTCTTCCGCCAACACAATTTCCAGCCCTTTTTTGACTTCCTCCTCCAGATTATTAATATCTACCTCATTCTGCTTAGGAAATATCACCGTTTTGATTCCAGCCCGCTGAGCGGCCATAATCTTTTCGCGAATGCCGCTGACCGGCAACAGGCGGCCATTCAAGGTCAGCTCCCCAGAGAGGGCCACATCCTGCCGGGCCGGCCGCCCGGTCAACAGTGAAAGCAGGGCCAGAGCAATGGTAATCCCCGAGGACGGGCCTTCTTTGGGTATGGCTCCGGAAGGGATATGAATATGGATATCACTGGTGGTAAAAAAATCAGGGGGGATCTGAAATTGCTCCGCATGGCTTCGGATATAACTCATGGCGGTTTGCGCCGATTCCTGGAGTACACTTCCTAGGGAACCGGTCAGAATAAGTTGCTTATTGCCTCGCATCCGGGTCGCTTCCACCGAGATGATTTCCCCGCCGAGCTCGGTCCAGACCAGGCCGGTGGTCACTCCCAGTCGTCTTTCGCTTTCTGCCACCCCGTAACTGAACTTTCTCGGCCCCAAAAACCGTTCAACCAGAACCTCATCTACCATAGTAGGACAGGATACCGCCTTGTCACGCAAACAGATCCGGGCCAATTTGCGGCAGATCATGGCAATCTCCCGCTCTAAATTTCTCAGACCAGCCTCCCGGGTATAGTCCCGGATGATCTTGATAATAGCCTCATCGGTAAACTCCAGGCTTAACTGGGTCAGACCGGAGTCTCTGAGCTGGCGGGGAATCAGATAATTCTTGGCGATCTTTTTCTTCTCACCCTCGGTATAACCAGGGAAATTAATGACTTCTAACCGATCCAGGAGCGGTAAGGGCAGATTTCCCACAACATTGGCGGTAGTGATAAACATCACCCCGGACAGATCAAAGGGCAGATCCACATAATGGTCAATAAAATGATGGTTCTGTTCCGGGTCCAGAATTTCTAGCAAAATGGAAGCAGGATCCCCCCGGAAGTCCTGCCCGATCTTATCGATTTCATCCAACATAAAGACCGGATTTTTTACCTCCAAGCGCTTTATTTCATTAATAATCCTGCCTGGCATGGCCCCAACGTAGGTGCGGCGGTGGCCTCGAAGTTCGGCCTCGTCACGCAACCCGGCCAGGGACATGCGTACGAACTTGCGTTCCAGGGCTTCGGCGATGGCCTGTCCCATCGAGGTTTTGCCAGTGCCGGGGGGGCCGGCGAAACACAGAATCGGCCCCCGGGCCATCTGCATATGCCGTTTGCGATCGATGATTTCCCGGACCGTCTCCCGCAACTCATCCAGTTTGATCGGTTTGGACAGATAATGCGCCGCGCCTTTGCGCAGGGCGTCCACCGCGGTGGTGACCGTAGCATAACCGGTAACCATGATGATTTCGGTATGAGGGGAGAGTCGTTTCACCGATTCCAGCAACTGCAGGCCATCCATCCGGTCCATCTTCAAGTCGGTGAGGACCAGATCAAAATCATGGGATTTGACCTGATCCAGGGCCTCCACGCCGTTGGCGGCGGTGGCCACCTGATGGCCCTCTTTTCGCAAAATATATTCCAGGTTGTGGCGGGCGATCTCTTCGTCATCCACCACCAGTACCCGAGAAGTTTGGATGCTGCACAGAGTGCGGACCGCTAAATATTCCAACACCCTTTCCTTGACGTGCTGGAGACCATAATGTTTGGACTCCAGAATGCGCTCGGCCCGCTTCAGATCCAAGTTGTCTTCAGTAAATTGGTTCCAAGGCAGGGAGATTAGATAATCCAGGTAATTGAGGCCAATCGAGTATTCGGCTACCGCGGGATCAGTTTTTTCCAGCCGTTCCAATTCTTTTCTGGCCGCGCTAGCCACATAATCGGGCAGTTGGGCCTTCTGAATAGCAACTCGCAGGTCAGCTAACTCCTTGCCAGTAGGGGCTCGTTCATCCTCGGGTTTCCGAAAAAAGATCATTGCCGCAACCTTTCTAAGCATTCGTTATCCTAATTAAATTATAAATGAAAACCTGAACAAGAGCAAGATAACCTTGATAAGCGATGTTTTCTCTGTGATTATGTTGCATTTTTCAATGGTTAAGCAGTGATGGTGTAACAATTTTCAAGTTATTATTTTAATTATTTAATTTAGGCCAAAAGATATTGCCGTTACAAAGTGCAACAGTGTTGTGGCTTTCAGTTTGTCCTTGAAAAAATAATAAAGTTAATTAAATCATTAACTTAAACAATAACCGGATTTTTGGCATGGTTCTTGGAAACTAATAGAGTCAAAAGCGGTTAGAGTTAGTGGTTAGGCCATGATTGCGGAGCCAAAATCTGGCCCCGAAGAAGTCAAGGAAAGGAATTAAGACCATGTTGTGGCGACTGAGAAAGTGGAAGGCAGGGAAAAGCCCTACTCCTGGCCCGGAGGATAGGAACAACCACAGCCTGCCCCAAGCTTTTGGGTCGGCGATGGAGGTCGTGCCCCTGGGAGGCGGGCCCGAACTATACGATCTGGCCGCTGAGGAGAAACCCCTAATTCCGGGGGAGCCGCGCAAAATTTTGTTAGTGGCTCATGGTGAAACCTTTGACCCGGAAGAAATCGATTACACGGTTAGTCTGGCAGCCCGGCTGGGCTGCAACCTTGTGGCTCTTAATGTGGGGACGCCGCCCCGGCGGTCAGCCAGGTTCTACCCTGCTTTAGGCAAATCCTGGCAGGATTCCTTTAAGAAACGGGCCACCGCCGCCGCGGCCCGCCTCCAGGCCAAAGCCGCGGAGCAAGGGGTGCAGTGCCGTCAGATGGTGAAATTCGGTGACCTCAATCAGGCCGTGGAGGAGGTTAATCATGAGGTGAAGCGTATCGAATTTGTCATTACCGAACCCAAAATTACCAAACAGGAAGTAACTGCGCAAGTAACCTTGCCGGTTTTCAGCCTGAGAAGATACCAAGGATATCAAGGAGGAAGGATTATGGCTAAGGATCTTAGGAAGAAAAGAAGGTACTATCTTCGGAATACCATCGTGCTCGGCGCGGCCAGTGTCGCTCTTTATGCCGCGGTATTTCTGAATGAGGGTACAGTGACGACTTACTTTACCATGGGAGGGTTGTATGCCGGCTTGCCAGTAGCCACAGCATTAATCTTCTCGTTTGTGCATGGGTCTTTTACCAGCAATTTCCTGTCAGCATTGGGTATTGAACCTTCTGCCAAGTCGGTCCAGCCACGCCCGGCGGCCAGACGACCGGTTCGGAGAGAGCGTCCCCGTTTACGCCTCAATGCCTAGGGCAAAGGTCCCGAAATTACCCCAGGCCACGACACCGGTAGCATGCTGGTGTCGTGGCCGATGTTGCAACCGGATGCTACTCGACAAAACAGTCAAATGCTATACAGGTCCTAATTAGGAGGCAACCATGCCCGGAACAGAAAATTTAATGTTCATTGATTTAAATTTATACTCGGTAATATTCTTATTTGTATTGGGTTTTATCGGCGGACTGGTTAGCGGCTTTATCGGCTCGGGAGGGGCGTTCGTGCTGACCCCAGGGATGATGAGCCTGGGGGCGCCGGGGGCCGTAGCGGTGGCCAGCAACATGTGCCATAAATTTCCCAAGGCCATGGTCGGAGCTTATAAAAGGTGGAAATACGGTCAGGCCGACATCAAGCTCGGTTTGATCGTGGCCCTTTCGGCCATCGGCGGGGTGCTGGTGGGAATCAAGATCCAGGAGCTGATCCTGGCCCGCTGGGGGCAAGCAGGCTCTAATCTTTATATCAGTTTAGCCTTTGTGGTGGTACTGGTGGTCGTCGGAGGTTATGTTTTCCGGGACGCCGTAAAATTGAAAAAGTCTGGGGCCGAGAGCAAGGTCACCAAGCTGGCCCAGAAACTGCAGAGTATAAATCTGCCCCCGATGATCACTTTTAAGTCCGCCAACTTAACCATATCCTTGTGGTTCACCATACCGGTGGGCTTTTTTACCGGCATGCTGGCGGCTACCATCGCGGTCGGCGGTTTTATCGGTGTGCCTGGCATGATGTATGTGGTGGGGGCTACCGGTCTGGTCGCCTCGGCTACCGAGCTGGTGGTAGCCTTTATCATGGGTTTGACCGGCTCGATCAAATGGGGCATTCTCGGGCTGATTGATATCCGCATGACCTTGCTGATCCTGGCCGGATCCCTGTTGGGGGTGCAGTTGGGTGCCATCGGCACTACCTATGTGAAGGACTACATGATTAAATATGTCATGGGGACTATCATGCTGATCGTTGCCGTGAGCCGGGGTTTGGCAATCCCTCAATATCTCAAACAACTTCAGGTTATCAGCATGAATGAGGGAACCATATCCTTGCTCAATAAAGTTAGCTACCTGTCCATGTGTTTTGCTTTGACCTTGGGGGCGGTAATTATCTTGGGAGCCATGTGGAAGGGTATCCGGGCCGAAAAGGCGGCACTGGCAATTGAAAGTAAAGGTACGCGTTATGGCCAGGTATAGCAAGATCCTGGTAGCGGTGGATGGCTCGGAGCCCAGTTTACACGCCTTAAAAGAATCCCTCCGGCTGTCCAAAGATGGCCTCATCGCCGTATCGGTGGCCCCTCGTTACGAGGGGGATTTAAGAATCACCGGTGGCCAGAGTCTTAGCGCCCTGCTGGCCGAACCCTGTGAACGGGCCCTGGGCCAAGCCCAGAAACTGGCCGAGACCGAAGGGGCCCAGATCAGCACCGCATGTATGGTGGGCGAACCCTATGAAGAGATCGTGGACTTAGCCGAGAGGGAAAAAGTTGATCTCATCGTCATGGGTCGCAGTGGGCACAGCTTCTTAGCCCGGACCCTGATCGGCAGTAATACCCGTCGGGTCATCGGCTACAGCCCGGTGCATGTTCTTGTGGTGCCGCCCCAAGCCACCCTCAACTGGCAGAAGATCTTGTTGCCCACGGATGGGTCCAAGTACAGTCAGAAGGCCGCCGAACGGGCAGTAGATTTTGCCAAATCATACGGGGGAGAGCTGACGGTGGTCTCCGTCTTTGACTTGTGCTGCAAGGTTTCCGGACCCTTACCAGCGGTTGACCAGGATATGCTAAGTCCTATTCAAGGATATGTCGATGAGGTCAAATCTCTGGCCGAAGCTGAGGGTATTAAGACTGAAGGTCTGGTGCGGCAAGGCCGGGCCGAGCAAATCATCCTTGATCTGGTCACTGAACAAAAGATTGACCTGGTTATCATGGGATCCCACGGCCGGACCGGTCTGGATCGGCTATTAATGGGGAGTGTCACCGAAAGAATTATCGGAAATTCAACCTGTCCGGTCCTGGTAGTCAAATAAACAATCCAGATGAAAAACTTATGGAGGCGGTCCGGGGGGCGTCCCTAGCGTAAAATTGCTGTCTTAATAGTAAAATTAAGGAAAATTTCCCACCTCAGGGGCGTCTTTAACAGCGCCCCTGATTTTTTAGGATGGGGCTTGCTCGGGGCGTAGGAATCTCAGGCTGTAGTCGCCTTCCCGGAAAGCCGTCAGAAAGCGATTCATGACCGCGTCGGAAGCCAGGGCCAGGTCTAACTGCCGCGCAAAGGCCATTAACAGACCGGTCAATTCCAGCGTTTGCTCGGTTTCTAAAAGAGAATATTTGACCAGCCGTCCCTGCACCAGATCTCCTTTGACCTGAACTTTATAACCTAGTTCTTGCAGGATCTTGCCCAGTAACCGGGCGCGGCGTTCCCGGCGTTCCGGTTCGGCGGCCCCGCCTTTGAATTGGAAACTGATATAGTTGTCATTCTGTTCTTCGGACAGATAGGCGTCGACGATGGAGAAATGATAGCCCAGCCGGGAATTAAAATTGAGGTAATTTTCGGTAATGATGGCAAAGCTCTTGCCCCCCAGACCGCGTTCCGATTTTGCCATATCATAGAGGGTGTTAGCAAAGACGGACATAAAACCTTTGAAGTCCACCACCACCTGTCCGGCCCAACTGACCCGGGGATGATGAAAGCCTCGGAGCAGGGCCTGGAAAGGACGGCAGGCGATATCCTGCTCTTCTACCGTTTCCAGGCCGGCTGTCCTCAGGCCGCCGCCCAGATCTAAGATAAAGAGGTTAAGCGGTATTTCGCTCTTCAGTCGCATCACGCCACTGGCCCGTAAAGATTCCTCCACATCCTGATCAAACATGGCATCCATGGCCTTTTCATGGCAAAAGCGGGTGATATCGTGCCAGGTCCGGCAATTGCCTGGTTGGAAGTCGGGGCTATCCGGGTCGAGCAGAAATAGCGGGGTGATTTTTTTTAAAATCCACCTTAGCTTCTCAAAGACTGGATTCTGTCGCCAGGCTTCTTCGGCTGCAGGTGGAGAGACCAGCAGTTCAGGGATGATTCCCTGATAGATGCGAGCTGTGTCTGCATCCACGGTCACCATCTGACCGGTGCGCAATATCCGGGTGGCCCCGCCGACCTCAACCAGGGTGGGAATCCGGAATTCCCGGGCCAGGATCGACATGTGACCCGTAGGACTGCCCACCTCGGTAATGATGGCGGCAATGCGATCCATGACCAATACCAGACGGGCCGAAGGCTGTCGGGCCACAACTACGGAGCCGGGGGGGATGTTGGCGGTGTCTTTTTCATCCAGAAACAGATAGACCGGCCCGGCTGCGGCCCCGCCGACCGCTCGAATACCGTGTTTTAACAATGGCGGTGCGGTGGGTTCCGGGGGAGGCGTAGCAGCGGCCCCGAAGGCGGCAGCACTAATGCGGAGCGGTCGTGTTTGCAGCACGAAGATTTCATCACGTTCATCAATAGCCCACTCAATATCCTGCGGACCGCCGAAGTGTTTTTCCAGCTTTAAGGCAATCTCTGCCAGACTTTTGATCTGTTCCGGGGTCAGACAGGGTGATTGACCCTGCTCCGGGGGCAATGAAATTTCCTTGGTCTCCCCTTCCGGGGCGCAGGTTAGCGCCACCGGCTTCTGAGCTAGACGCTGTTCCTGCACCTGGTGGTCGCCGGTTCGGCTGACCCGGTAAATGTCCGGCGAGATGCGGCCATCTACGGCATATTTCCCTAGGCCCCAGACTGCGGTGATCACTAGGGTATTGCTATCCGGAGCATGTGGGTCCACCGAAAACATCACCCCACTGGTCTTGGCAGGCACCATGGCCAGACAACCTACAGCCATGGGTAGCTCATTTACAGAAAATTGTTGGTATTTCCAATAGAAAATTGCCCGGGAAGTAAATTTACTGGCCACGATTTCCTTGTAATGCTCCACCAGTTGTTCCGGAGGGACGTTGAGCAAGGTTCGGAATTGGCCAGCAAAAGAATAATGGGTATCTTCCCCGACGGCGCTGGAGCGTACTGCCACGCCTCGGCCTGCCAGAGATTGACCGGCTTGGATCAGGGCTTCGGCCAGATCCGGGGGAAGTTGGGCCTGGCGCACCCGAGTCTGCATCTGTTCGCTGACGGCCTCGAGGCTCTCTAGATCATCCAGGCTGGACTGAGTCAGATATTGCTTTAACTCTTCTGCCAGTCCGGAGGTCTCCAGAAATCGTTTGTAGGCCCAGGCAGAGATAGCAAACCCATCGGGCACCCGCATCTCCAGCCTGCTGCGGATCTCGCCCAGGTTGGCCATCTTGCTGCCCACGCTGGCCGCCATTTCTCGGGTAAGGTCAGTCAGGGGCAAAATGTAAGGGGTTTTAGGGACTTCCGGCGTCGAAGTCAATTCCTGTTGGATGGCTTCCTGGAGTTGACGGTGAACTACTACTAGTTCGGGATAGCGATCCTGGGTGAGCTTATTAAGTTCAGTGATTATCTGGGTTACCTGGTGGGCTAGCCGATCCACCTGGCTACGTATGTACCCGGTATCAAAAAGGTATTCCTCGGCGAGCTTTTCCTCCATATCCGCCATGATCTCCAGAGCCTGATTATTGCCTTCTAGGAGGCGGCGGAAGTGAGAAAATTTCTCCTTCAGGCGGAGCTGCTGGTCCTCCTCGGATTTAAGGAAGCGCCGCAGGAATTTAAACATTAATTCCTCAACTTGGGCACAGCCAAGACAGATGCACCGGTGAAGTATTCAGACCGCAGGGGTTTTCAGTGCCGCGAGTTCTCCTTGCATCTTTTTCCACTCCAAGGCCCGTTTTATAGTGATCAAGATAGTCTCCCGGCGGAAGGGTTTGGTGATAAAATCATAGGCCCCTTTTTGAACCGCCTCTTCGGCGGTCTCGATGGTACCATAAGCGGTAATGATGATAATCGGGATATTAGGATCGTTTTTCTTGGTTATTTCGATGACATCCATACCATCTACCAGGGGCATTTTGAGATCAGTGATCACCAGATCGAAATGTTCGTCCTGGAGCAGTTTAGGCACTTCCAAGGAGTTATTGGTGGTGACGACTTCGTAGTCGGTCTTGTCGGTGATCACGGTTTTCAGTAATCTCAGCATATTGGGTTCATCATCGACAACTAGTATCCGTTCTGACATATGGTCCTCCTAAGACACTGAGCCCTACAGGAATGTTCCAATACGGGGGGGCTGGTCTTCCAGAACCTCCGCTTCTGTGGCCAAAGGGGGCGCCTCAGACTCAGCCTCGGTAAATACGGGCAGATAGACAATAAAAGTAGTGCCATGTTTATCGGGATATTCCTTTTCCGGGTAACTTTTACAGATGATTTTACCCCCAAATTTGGTAATAATGCCATAACTCATGGACAGACCCAAACCGGTCCCTTCCCCGGTTTTCTTGGTGGTAAAAAATGGATCAAAGATCTTGGCTTGCAACTCTTTGGGGATACCCACGCCGGTATCGCCGAATTCGATAGCTACCTGATTTTTGGCAGTTAGCCAGGTCTTTATCCTCAGTATACCGCCACCCTTCATAGCGTCGATGGCGTTGTTGATCAGGTTGATAAAGACCTGCTGCAATTCTTGGGGGTCTCCTTTAACCCGGGGCAAATCAGGGGTAAGACTGCATTCTTGTTGAATCTTTTTGGTCATCAGATTGTTTTTCATCACTGCCAGGGTCTTTTCCAAAATTTCATTAATATTGGCACTGATCTCGGCGCGTTCCGGGGTGCGGGCAAAGGTGAGCAAATTTTCTACGATCTTTTTACATTTCAATCCCTCTTCCTCAACTACCTGCAGAGTTTCATGGATGTCAGGCAAGTCGGCGGTTTTTTCTAATAAGTGTTCCGTAAATCCCAGGATCACCGCTACCGGGTTGTTGATTTCATGGGCCACCCCGGCGGCCATAGTTCCCAGGGAGGCCAGCTTCTCCATATTGATCAGGCGGTCTTCCATGGCTTTGCGCCCGGTGACATCCCGGGAGATGATTTCATAGGCATAAATCTGCCCCTGCTCGTCTCTCAGTCCAACTATACTGGTGGAAAACCAAAACTCCTTCCCCTTCACGGTCACCGGATGGCGTTTGCTTCGGATCAGACCGGTACCTTTGATTTCCTGCAACCATTCCAGATGGAAATCGGCCGACTTTTTGTCAAATATGTCATAAAAAGTCCGGCCGATGAAATCTTCCGGTCTGACCTCGACCTGGGCTTCGGAAGCCTCGGCCTTACTCCGCATCGAACGGGCCAGAGAGAACAGGCAGGCGGCACAGCGGTTAATAGATTGAATGCGACCCTCAGTGTCCACTGAATAAATCAGATCCGCGGCATTCTCCACCAAAGCCTGATAACGGGCTTCCGACCGGTGTAACTCCTCGGTTTTGCGGTTGACCTCTTCCTCCAGGGTCGCAGTAAATTCCCGCTCATAACGATAATTCAACAAAACCACGCTGCTCAGCAGCACGAAGACGCCGATGATCACCTGGATCAGAAATTGCCGCTGATAGATGGTGTGGATGACGCCTTCCACTTCGCTAACCGGAGCCACTACCGCCACCGACCAAGAGCTTGCCGGGCCCGCGGTCTCCGCCAGACTGGAGCCGGTTAATTTCACGGGGGCATAGGCGATCAGTTTTTGGATTACCCCCGCCTCACCCCGATGCCAGCCGGAGATGTAAGTGCCCCAGCCTTCCTGGCCGGTGAGCATCTTTTCCCGCTGGATTTCGTTAATGGCGTCAAAGGAGATGGCCGGCATCCGGGCCTTGCGCACCGTAAAGGCATTTTTACCGATAAAATCCTCCTCCGGGTGATATAAAAAGGTACCCTGGTTGTCCATGATCCAGGCGTAGCCCGTCTTGCCGCTTCTGATCTCAGAGGTAAATTTATGCGCCAGATAGTGAACATCAATATAAAAAGCCAGCACCCCGGACCACTGCCCGGAGGGGTGGGGATGACTTTCATCTACCGACTCGTCATAGGTCGGTGTAGCGATGATCATGATCAGCCGGCCGAAATAATTGGGCAACTGAGTAATTACCCGGCTAACATAGACCCGCCCCTTGTTTTCCGGCTGCCGGGCCCATTCAAAATAAGGTGTTTTTTTATAGGAACCGGTGATGATGTGCTCCAGGCTACGTTCATCTACCAGATAGGCTTTATTGCCTTCCCGATTTATCCGGCGAATTTCCACCACGCCCTCTTCCCGCACACTGGAGAGGGTGACTCGCATACGATGGGCCCAGGTGAGTTCTTCTAAGTATTGAACTGAAGCAGAGTGGTTGAGAATCCGCAACTCCCGTTTCAGAAATTCAAGGTCCTGCTCCAAAATACTGGCAGTATGCTGCGCCAGAACCAGTTGCTGTTGATTGAAATCCTCTTTGACGATCTGGCGCATCTGTCCGGCGGACTTAAGTCCCAAATAAATGCTGACGCCTAACAGCACCAAGATCCCGACCAGGATAACTATTATGACATAGCGGGATAATAAAAAAGAAAAACGCCGCATTTTAGTGTTTTTCCTCTATTTTTACATGTTCCTGTAAAAAATCCTTGATGTACCAGTCAACAATGCCGTCTGAAAACATCACCATGTCCAGTTGTTTGGTGTAAAGGGTGAGTTTTCCTAAAATTTTTAACCGGCAGGCCATTTCCGCGGGCGGATACTTAGCCAGCCGGGCCTCGAGATGGTCGCCTTTACGCTGATAATTCAGGTGCAGATGGTCAATAATGGTTTCGATCAGCCGCACCCGGCGTTCGCGGCGTGCGGCGGTGGACCCTCCGCCCTGAAAATGAAACGTAAGATAATTATCATTAATCTGATCGCTGACATAGGCTTCGACAGTGGAAAGATGATAACCCAGATGAATGCTAAAATTCATATAATTTTTGGATATGATCAAATAACTCTGGTCCCGATAGGGAGCCGCGCCCTGAGCCACCTCGGCATCGGTGTTGACAAAGACCGAGGCGAAACTCTTCACTCCGGCAGGCTTGGCCTGGGGCCAGCGCATGGCCGCCAGGCCCTCCCAGAAGGCCTTAAAAGGGATAGAAAGAATCTGTGCTGGCCGCACTTTGCTCCGAAAGCCTCTTTTCAGGCCGCCGCCCAAGTCCAGGATGGCCACCTTAAAAGGCAACTCCGATTCCAACTCCACTACTCCCCGGCGATCCTGGAATTCCCCTTCTGTCAGCTTAAACATTTCCCGCATGGAAACTTCGTGAGCGAAGCGAACAATATCGTGCAAGGTGCGACAGTGGGACGGGGCGAAAGTTTCCTCCTGGGGGTTGACCAGGTTAAGCGGTACCACCTTTTTGATAACGGTTTTTAGGGTCTGGAAAACCTGGGTTTCGGCCAAATCGTTACCCTTGCCCCTTGGCGCTTCCAGAAGCTCCGGCACCATGCCGTCGTAGACATTGTTATAATAGGCGTCTACCGTCACCACCTGGTCGGGGATCAAAACCTGGGTCGCCCGTCCCGTGTTAATGATGGTGGGAATCTGGAATTCCCGGGCCAAGAGAGCCATGTGGCCGGTGGGACTGCCGGTGTCAGTGATGATGGCCGCGGCATTGGGCATTACCGTGACATATTTCGGTGAGGTATGCCGGGCAACCAGCACCCCTCCCACTGGAAAATTTTTTAGATCCTGGTCCTGGCGGACCATCACCACCGGACCGGATCCCACCCCTCGGCACACAACTGTGCCCTGCTCCAGGAGTAAAGGATAGTCTTTAACAATGCGGGGCCGCGGCTCCACCCCCTTGTGAGTAGGCACCTTGAGGGGGCGGCATTGGAGCAGCCACAATTTATCCTCCTGATCCAAGGCCCACTCGACGTCTTGGGGCTTGCCAAAGTGGTCCTCCAATAATAAGGCCCACTCCACTAGTTTGGTTATCTGGTACTCGTTCAGGCAGGGAGTGTTGACTTGCTCCGCCGGAACCGGCACTTCCGCCACCCCGCCTTCCGGAAGGCTGATCAGCATCTCCTGCTTGGCCGGAATGATCTTTCTGACAATTTTACCAGGGGGTTGGTAGGCGGCCAGGTAATGGTCGGGATAGACCCGGCCGCTGACCGCATATTTCCCCAGCCCCCAGACCGCATTAATCAGCACCACTTCCAGGTCGGCCAGCTCCGTCTGCCTGGTAAAGAGCACGCCGCTGGCCTTGGATTGGACCATAGGCAAGACCATGACCCCCATGGCCATCTCTTCTTCCCGGAACCCCTTGTTTTTGTAATAGAATAAGGCTCGGGGAGTAAACAGGCTGGCGATGATGTCTTTATAGCGGGCGGCCATGTCCGTGGCTGGAACATTCAGATAGGAGGCGTATTGCCCGGCAAAGGTAAAGGTCAGATCCTCGCCCACGGCACTGGAGCGCAGAGCTAACAGCGGTCTCGATCCGACCCGTTTTGCCAGCCGTTCGTAGGCCTCGAACATGGCGGTCTCTAATTCTGTGGGGACCTGGGCGGCGTTGATCATCTCCTTGAGTTCATCGCTCACCCGGGCCAGACTGTCCAGATCATCCAGACGCCACTGTTTCAGGGTCTCAGTAATGCGCTCGCCCAGTTGATTATAATCCAGGAAAAATTTATAAGCATAACTGGAGATGGCAAAGCCCGGCGGCACCGGCAGCCCCAGCCGGTTCTTGATTTCCGCCAGGTTGGCGTTTTTGCCGCCCACCACCTCGATCATCCCGACGTTCAGGTCCTCAAACCATATCACCAGGGGGGCTTCTGGAATTACCCAGCGCTGCTCCAGTACTTCTTCCAATTCCGCCATAATCTGGTCCAAAACCTGGGCCAGGTCTTGATAGCGGTCGCCGCTCATCTGGTTTAAGGCCTCGACCAGCGTGGCGGTTTCCTGGCGGAGCTGATTTACTGCGGAGATAATATATTGAAAATCAAAGAGATAGTCCCCGGAGAGCTTCTCTTCCATGTCGGCCATCAGGGCCAGCACCTGATTGTTGGCGTGCAGCAGGCGTTGAAAATGGGTGTGCTTCTCGGCTAAATGAGATTGGTCTTCCAGGTCCCGAGAGATCCCGGTGATTAGTTGCCAGGTTGGCTTTACCCAATATGTGGAAATATAATCTAAATAAAGCTAAGTGTACTATTTTTAATAAAATTTTAGCCTTTATTGGCCTAACTGTCAAGAAAAGGGCCGGACCCGAGGGCACGTCTACCAGAGGAAGCGTTTTGGGTGTCTTTGGAGGAACTGGCTGGGGGCATGGGCTCGGGGCGATGCCCCCAGGGTTTGTGGTTTAGGGACTGGAAATTAATACCGGCATGCCCATCAGCGGCCAGATAAAGTAGACGAAAAGGGCCAAAAGTACCATTAACACGACATTGGCGATCCAGCCCCAGGTGAAGAACTCGCCGGTGGTAAACTGTTTGCTTTCATAAGCGATAGCATTCGGGGCCGCGCCGACCAGCAGGTTGAACGGCATCCCGGCAACCACCAGCG